>CAZOQD010000023.1:2380-8840 GCA_964581925.1 Candidatus Woesearchaeota archaeon | reverse complement strand
CCTTCGATTGGGATTCCGAGATAGTCTGATTGTTCTTGAGTTAGTTTGCTGAGTTTTGCGCCTAGTCTTTCTAGATGTAATCTTGCTACTTCTTCGTCTAGTTTTTTTGATAGCATGTAGACTCCGATTGGGTAGTTGTTTTGCCAGAGGTCGATTTGGGCTAGGACTTGGTTTGTGAAAGAGTTGCTCATTACGAAGCTTGAGTGGCCGGTTGCGCATCCTAGATTTACTAAACGTCCTTCGGCTAGAATGAAAATTTCGTGTGATGGGAAGATGTATTTGTCGACTTGGGGTTTGATGTTTAGTCTTTTTGCGTCTTCGGCTTGGTTTAGTTTTTCCATCTGGATTTCGTTGTCGAAATGGCCGATGTTGCAGACTATTGCTTGATCTTTCATGTTTCTCATGTGTTCTAAGGTTATCACGTCTTTGTTTCCAGTTGTTGTTACGTAGATGTCTCCTTCCTTTAGGGAATCTTCTATTGGTTCAACTTGGAAACCTTCCATGGCTGCTTGAAGTGCGTTTATTGGATCGATTTCGTTTACTATTACTTTTGCGCCGAAGCCACGCATGCTTTGGGCGCAACCTTTTCCTACGTCACCGTAACCGCAGATGACTGCTGTTTTTCCGGCGATCATTACATCAGTTGCTCTTTTGATTCCATCGGCTAGACTTTCTCGGCATCCATATAGATTGTCGAACTTGCTTTTAGTTACTGAGTCGTTTACGTTGATTGCCGGGAAGAGTAGTTTTTTTTGTTCTAGCATTTGATATAATCTGTGAACTCCGGTTGTGGTTTCTTCGGAAACTCCTTTGACTTCTCTTCCGATTTTGTGCCAGAAGTTGGGGTCTTCTTGGTATGTTGTTTTTAGTAAGTTTATTAGTTCTCTGTAATCTTCTCCTTCGTTTGAATAGTCTTGATTTAATAATGAGGGGTTGTCTTCAATTTCCATTCCTTTGTGTATCATAAGGGTTGCGTCTCCGCCGTCGTCTACGATTAGTTGAGGGCCTAGGCCGTTTTTGAAGTCTAAGGCGTCTTTAGCTAATTCCCAGTATTCTTTTAGTGTTTCGCCTTTCCAGGCAAAAACAGGGACTCCTATTTCGGCTATTGCTGCTGCGGCATGGTCTTGTGTTGAGAAGATATTGCAGGATGCCCATCTTATGTCGGCGCCTAATTCTTTTAGGGTTTCGATTAGGACTGCAGTTTGGATGGTCATATGCAAGCTTCCAGTGATTCTTACTCCTTGTAGTGGTTTTTCTAGTTGGTGTTTTTTTCTAATGGCCATAAGTCCAGGCATTTCTTTTTCGGCTATTGTGATTTCTTTTCTTCCGAAATCTGCTAGAGAAATATCTTTGATTTTGTAATCGGTGTTGTTAGAAATTGTATTTGTATTGTAATTGGGTTTGCTGAAATCTTGATTTTGAACTAGTGCCTCTTCCATGTTATTTATTTGATTGTTTGAGTTTAAAAGCTTTATCTCAGTCTGCTGGATAGGTGTTAGTCTTGCTCCTTCGTTTTTTATCACCATTGATGCTATTTTGCTTGCTTGTTTTCCGGCTTCGGATAGATTGATGTTGTTTGCTATTCCGTGTAGGATTCCTGCGGCGTATGCGTCTCCGGCCCCGTTGGTGTTTACCACAATTGTTTTTTCTGGTTCTATTCTATGGACTTCGTTGTTTGTTTTGATTAGGCTTCCTTTTTCTCCTAGTTTTACTATTGCTATTTCAGAATGATCTGCGATGTCGTGTAAAGCTTGTTCGGGGTCTTTTCCGGTGAAGGCCTTTGCTTCGTCTTCGTTTAGGAAGATTATATCTACGTGTTCTTTTACAAATTCTTTGAAGAATTGGTGGTTGTTTTGTATTATTGTTGCATCTGAAAGGTCTATTGATATTTTGGTTTGGTTTTGTTTTGCTATATTCACTGCGTGTAGAATAACTTCTTTTGATTTTGCTGCTGCTAGTTGGTATCCTTCAAGATGTAGTATTTTTGAGTTGGTTATTATGTCGTGAGATAGGGTTTCTAAGTCGAGTTCTGCTGAGGCTCCTAAATGTGTTGCGAAGGATCTTTCACCGTCGGGAGTTATTAAGGTTATGGCATGTCCGGTTGTTTCGTTTTCGTGTTTTGATAATTTAGAGGTTGTTATGGCTTCAGAGGTTTTCGTTTCATAGATATTTCCATGAGGGTCGTTTCCTATTTTTCCAAAGAAGGCTGTTTTTCCTCCAAGATTTGAAACGCTTGCAATTGTGTTCGAGCAACTTCCTCCCGGGATTAAGCTTGAAGAGTGGAATTCTAGTCTGTCTAATATTGATTTGCTTTCTTCCTTGTTTATTAGTCTCATCTCGCCTTTTTTTAGTCCTAGTTCTTGTAGAAGGGATTCGTCTACGTTATATACTAAGTCTAAAATAGAATTTCCTATGCCAGAAACATCATACTCTTTTTCCATGTTTTATGTTGTTAGTATAATATTTTGGTTTAAAAAGATATTTGTGATGGGAAGGGTTAAAAAGTTCTTAATGTTTGGTTTGTTATGAGCGTTCGAAGAAATTATGAGCCGAAGGAGAAGTTTGTTGAGAGGATGCGGGAGTTGCTTTCTGGGGATGATGATGTAGAGAGGTATTTTGAAGTTGCGAAGAGTGTTCCTTTGAAAAGTATTAGGGTGAATACTTTGAAGATTGGGGTTGATGAATTGAAATCTAAGTTGTTGGGGAAAGGTTGGGAGGTTAGGCAGCCGTTTTCTGAATATCCAGAGATAATGATTATTGATGGGATTGAGCCGGGGGAGATTGGGAAGGCTCGGGAGCATTTACTTGGTTATTATTATGTTCAAGAGATTACTAGTATGATGCCGGTTATTGCGCTTGGTTTGAAAAAGGGTGAGAGGTTTTTGGATTTGTGTGCTAGTCCGGGTAGTAAGACGACGCAGGCTGCGATGTTAATGGAGAATGAGGGGTCGATAATTGCTAATGATATTTCGCTTGGTCGTATATCGATTTTGTCGGCTAATTTGCAGAGGTGTGGAGTTATGAATGCTGTTGTGACTAGGCATCCTGGGAATGAGTTGGTTCGTAAACTTTCTAAGTTGGGGATGGGGTTTGATAAGATATTGGTTGATGCGCCTTGTAGTGGGGAGGGGAATATTAGATGTTCGCCTAGGACTTATTTGGAGTGGAGTGAGAAGTTGTTGAAGTCGATGAGTAGGAGGCAGAAGAAGATTGTTAGTGAGGTTGTTGGGTTGCTTGCTGACAGTGGGGAGATGGTTTATAGTACTTGTACTCATGCGCCGGAGGAGAATGAAGAGGTTGTTCAGTATTTGTTGGATGAGTTTGATTTGGAGATTGTTGGGGTTGATTTGCCGTTGAAGGTTCGGCCGGGTTTGTTGTATTGGAGGGGGAAGAAGTTTGATGAAAGTATGAAAGGGGCGGTTAGGATTTATCATCATGATAATGATATGGAGGGATTTTTTTTGTGTAAGTTGCGGAGGAAGGGAAAAGTTTAAAAGCTAATATCTTATTATTTTCTTATGGTAAGATTTGATAGCAAATTTATTCCAAAGAGAAGTAATGCTCAATATTTAGCTTCTAGAGAATTAGGCGAACCATTATATACTCCAAATCAAGTGAGTAGAATGATTAAAAAGGCAGTTGATGGTTATTATAAAAACCTTCCTGGGAAGATGGCTGTTCAAGCTAAAGTTAGAGATGGTGATTTTGGTTTGGATATAAGTGAAATGAAAGGTATTGATGTAGACTCGGCTAATGGTGATAGTAAATATCAAGTTAAAAAATCTGATTTGTGTAAGGTTGTTGAAGAATTTGATTTACCTGTAGATGTTGATAGCCTAGTCGATGCTGCTAATGATTTGGGGTTTAAAATCTAGATCTACAAATGTTTTTATATCCTTTAATATTTCTTTTAATATGAAAAAATCTTTTAAAAAAGCTAAGGCTGGGGACGAAGTTGAATTGGTTGTGAATGGGAAAAGTGAGCATGGGAGATTGTTGGAGAGTTATGATGTTGGTGTTGTTTTACTTAAGTTAGATAGTGGGTATAATATTGGGTTTAAGAGGGAGGATGTTTCGGAGATTAAGGTGGTTCGGGAGAGGAAGATTGAATCTAAGAAGGATGATAGAGTTAAGATGAGTGGGAAGAAACCTATTATTGAGATGATTGTGACGGGGGGGACTATAAGTAGTAAGTTGGATAGTTCGACGGGAGGGGTTGAGGGGTTGATTGATAATAATGAGTTGTTGAAGACATATCCGGAGATTTTTGAGGTTGCGGATTTTAGGGTTAAGAGTCCTTTTATGAAGGTTAGTGAGAATATGACTCCTGTGGATTGGATTAAGATTGCTAAGTTGGTTGGGAAGGCTTTGAATGATCCGCAGGTTAAGGGTGTGATTGTTAGTCATGGGACTGATACTTTGCATTATACTGCTTCGGCTTTGTCGTTTATGCTTGGTAGATTGAATAAGCCTGTTGTTTTGACTTATAGTCAGAGGAGTTCGGATCGAGGGAGTAGTGATGCTAGGATGAATTTGATATGTTCGGTTCGTGCGGCGCTTGGTGATGTTAGCGAGGTTATGTTGGTTGGGCATGCGACTATTAATGATGATTATTGTTTTATGTTGCAGGGGAATAAGTGTAGGAAGTTGCATAGTTCTCGTAGGGATACTTTTAGGCCGGTTAATTGTAGGCCTTATGGGAAGATATGGCCTGATGGGAGGATGGAGATGATTCGGGATGATTTTAGAAAAAGGAATAAGGATAAGGTTGAGGTGGATGCGGTTTTTGATCCAAAGGTTGGGTTGTTTAAAGCCCATCCTGCTAGTAATCCTTCTGTTTTGGATTATTATAAGAAGAATTGTAAAGGGTTGGTGATTGAGGGGACTGGATTTGGGCATGTGATAACTGAGGGGAAGAGTAATTGGATTCCTAAATTGAAAGAGTCGATTGGTAAGGGGTTGTTGATTTATATGACAAGTCAGACTATTTTTGGGCGTGTTGATTCTTATGTTTACAGTCCGGGTCGTAAATTGAATGATGTTGGAGTTGTGTATTTGGGGGATATGTTGTCGGAGACTGCGTTGGTTAAATTGGGGTGGGTGTTGGGGCATAAGGATTGGAGAGGATCTGTGAGTACGAAGTTGAAGATGTTGGAGAATATTAGTGGGGAGTTTAATGATCGGTTGGATGAAGAGTTTTTGGGAATGTAATAATATTTATAAATATGATTTTTTGTTAGTAGTCTATGGAATATCGTGAAAGATTTGAAAAAGTTATTGATGGATTAACTGAATTATCTGAGTCTGGTAATTATGAGGCTAGTATGATAGCTAAACCTCATTTGAGATATTTGACTAATTATACTTCTAATGGTTATATCCCTGAATCTGGAGCGAATCGTGTAGATTTGGATCCGCTCGAGAGATTTATTTCTGATAGTCTAAGTACTCGTGTTTCAGAATAATTTGTGATCCTAGATTACCTAAATCTTTTAAAATTGGTTTTGTTTCTTAGGGTTATGAAAGTTTTGGTTACAGGAGGTAGTGGATTTATAGGTAGTTGGGTTGTTGATAGGTTGGTTGATGGGGGTTATGAGGTTGTGGTGGTTGATAAGGTTGGGTATGATTGGAAAAATGGGGATAGGGTTCGGTTTTATGAGTGTGATATTTTGGATAGTGAGAAGTTGAATGGGGTTTTTGAGAGGGAGGGGTTTGATCTTGTGATTCATATGGCTGCTAATACTTTGCTTCGTAAGTCGATTGAGGATCCGATGTATGATGCTCGGTTGAATATTTTGGGGTCGATAAGTGTGTTGGAATGTTGTAGGAAGAATGATGTTGATAAGTTGATTTATACTTCTACTGGGGGGGCGAGGGTTGGGGAGCCTAAGTATTTGCCTGTTGATGAGAAGCATCCTTTGAATCCAATGAGTCCTTATGGAATATCGAAGCATAGTGTTGAACATTATGTTGAGATGTATGGGGAGTTGTATGGTATTGATTATTTTATATTTTGTTTTGGGAATGTTTACGGGCCTCGGGATAGTGTTGATACTAAAAGGTTGGTTCCGGTATTTTTGGATAAGTTTCTTAAGAAGGAGAGGCCGATGATATTTGGGGATGGGGAGAAGACTAGGGATTTTATTTATGTGATGGATTTGGTAGATTTTATGATTGGGAGTATTGATAAGATGGGTGGGACTGAGAATAAGTTGTTTCATTTGGCTAATGGTAAGGAGGTTAGTGTTAGTGAGATGGTTAGGATTATGAAAGAGGTTAGTGGTTCGGATGTTGAACCTGGAAATGTTGATGAGATTAAGGGAGAGGTTGATAGGATTGTTTTGGATACTCGGCTTGCTAGGGAAGAATTGGGGTGGGATCCTAAGACGAGTATTGAGGAGGGGATTAGGGAGAGTTGGGGGTGGGTTAAGGGTGGGGGTTGATTTCTTACGCTTTCGGA
>CAZOQD010000023.1:0-2370 GCA_964581925.1 Candidatus Woesearchaeota archaeon | reverse complement strand
TTGGTAGTGCTTGATGAATATTAGATTGAGATTACGGTTTTCTTTCTTGGTTAAATTTTGATTGATGATTGTTTTTGGTTATTTAAGGAATTAGGTTATTTTTTGTTGAATTTTCTTTCGATTCTGTCTAGTTGTTTTTTCATTTCTCTTATTTCTTTTTCGGCTGTTCGGTTAACTTTGTAGTCGTATTCTGCTCTTAGTCTGTCTCTTTCTGCTGCCCGGTTTTGTGACATTAATATTACTGGGGCTTGTAATGCGGCTAGGCAAGAGAGTAATAAATTTAATAAGATGAAGGGGTAGGGGTCGAATGGTTGTCCTGTTTGGTATTTTGACCAATAGTAAGAGTTGACGATTATCCAGATTATTAAGATAAGGATGAATCCTAGGATGAATGTCCAGGATCCGGCCCATTTTGATAAGCCGTCGGCGGTTTTTTGTCCTAGAGTTAGTTTTCTTTTATCTTGGAACGGGATTCTTATTCCTTTAGTTAGGTTGGAGGTTAGTTTTTCGACTTTTTTTTCTGTCTTTTTTAGATCTGTTGTAATTGATTTGTTTTGGATGATTAGTTTTTTTTGGTTTGCGTTCTTACGTGGCATTTTATCACTTCTCTTTTGTTTGTAAAGGGTTGGGAGGTTTAAATATGTTTATTTTAGGGGTTTTTATTGAGAGTTTTTCTAGGGGTTTTTACTGGGATGGAGTTGTAACTTGGTAGTGGTTATAAATGGGAAGGTTTATAAGTTGGGGGTTTGTGTGGATTATAGATAAGATGGTTGTTGATTATAGAATATTGGATAGAATAGACAAGAAGAAATCAGTTATAGAAAGAGATCCGGGTTATTATCTTAAAGTTTATAGGGCTGTGAAAAGTAAACTTAAGAGATCTGCTAATATTCACTCTTATTGGATGGAGAATCCTCGGTTAAGGAAAAGTATACTTGAGGAAACTGGGCAGAAGGATTCTAGGGGATTGAAAAGACTTGCTAAGGAAGGTATTTGCGATTTGATAACTGCTTGGGAATATTTACATAATCAAGTTGAAGATTCTGAGGATATGAGTTTTATTACTCCGAGAAATGTTTTGGATGTAGGTAGTAGAGTTGAGCCTAAAATTAATATGGGTTTTAGAAGTTTAAGACCTAGCTTAGGTCTTAGGAATTATGTTCCTCCTAATCCTGTTAAGGTTCCAGATTTAATAGAAGAATTTTGTTATAATGTTAGGGAAAGTGATTTACATCCAATTGAATCTGCAATTAATTGTCATTTGCACATTGCAGGAATTCAGCCTTTTCTTGACGGAAATAAGAGAACAGGGAGAATTTTTCAGGATACTATTCTTTATAGTAATGGATATCCTCCTGGATTGATTCTTATATCTGATAGAGAGAAATATATTGATAAGCTGGAGAATGCATTAGTAGCAGTTAGGGATAAAGATTTAGATGGCCAGAGGGATTTTTTTAATTATTTGGCTGAAAATATTGATTTGACTCTTAGTAGGATCGTGAAAGATATGAAACAAGGTAAAAGAGATGTTGCTTAATTTTCATTAATTTTATTAACTCTATTTATTATTTCTATTTATGGTTAAGATTAAGTCGGGAATAGAAATTCATCAGCAGTTGGATACGCATAAGTTGTTTTGTGAATGTCCTTCGGTTCTTCGTAGTGATGGGGCTGATTTTTGCGTTAGTAGGAAGTTGCATGCTGTTGCTGGGGAGAGTGGAGAAGTTGATGTGGCTGCTGAGCATGAGGCTTCTCTTGATCGTGAATTTGTTTATGAAGGGTTTGATAGTACTTGTTTGGTTGAGTTGGATGAGGAGCCACCTAGATTGATTAACTTGGGGGCTTTGGAAATTGGGTTGCATGTTGCTATGTTGTTGAATTGTGAGATAGTTCCTATTTCGCAGATTATGAGGAAGACGGTTGTTGATGGTTCGAATACAAGTGGGTTTCAGAGGACTGTTTTGATAGCAAGAAATGGTTGGGTTGAGACGGAGAGTGGGAGGGTTGGGATTGATAATGTTTCGTTGGAAGAGGATTCGGCTAGGGTTGTTGGGGATAAGGATGGGAATAGTGAGAATGAGAATGTGGATGGTAAAACTGGAGATAAAACTTATAGGTTAGATAGATTAGGAATTCCGTTGATTGAGATTGGGACTGCTCCAGATATTAAAAGTGCTGAACAGGCTAAGGAGGTTGCTTTGCATTTGGGGGATATACTTAGAAGTTGTAAGGTGAAGAGAGGGATTGGGACGATAAGGCAGGATGTTAATGTTTCTATTCCTGGGCATCCGAGAGTTGAGTTTAAAGGGTTTCAGGATGTTAAGATGTTTGTTCCGACTATTGAGAAAGAGGTTTTACGGCAGGAGA
>CAZOQD010000022.1:0-8893 GCA_964581925.1 Candidatus Woesearchaeota archaeon | reverse complement strand
AAACCCCAAGTCAACAACTCGCAGATTACATCCTAAAAAACCTCAAAAAAGGCTACACCTTAGACTCATTAAGATTCTCACTAGTCAGCCAAGGCTACTCCAAAATCTCCGTAGAAAACGCAATAGAACTCGCAAACAAAAAACTAGCCGAACATATTCAACCCATAAAAGAAAAACCCACAATAACTTACAAAATCATCAAAGACGACGACGAACCAATTTTAGTAGAACCAAAAAAAGAAAGCTTCTGGGAGAGGGTTTTTGGATGATTATTAGATATGGTGAGCAACATAGTCATCAAATGCACGTTTATACTTTCTTGCTACCCCTCTAGCATCTTGTAATATCTTTTTTTCATCCATTGAAACCAACTTATACTCTTTTATGACTGGTTTCCCATCTATCATAACTGTATGCGCTCTCATTCCATCTGTAAATATAATGTCTGCTAAGTAATTAAAACCTGGAACAAATGGAGTATCATTTTTATCCCATAGCACAATATCTGCCCTTTTTCCTTCTTCTATAGTTCCAATCTCCTTATCTAGACCCATCGCTCTAGCCCCATTTATAGTCAGCATAGAGAACAAAGTTTTATAGTCTATAAGGTAATTATGTCTAAACGATATTGCATCATGGACAGCATGCGCTTCCCCTCGAACATCATTAGAATTATTATTTATAGCGGCATCGCTCCCTAAACAAACATTTACTCCAGCCTCTAGTAATTCTTTTACAGGACATAATCCAACCTTGACATAAGCATTTGCCCTTGGACAATTTACGACATGCGCCCCCGATTCTGCTAAATAGCCAATCTCTTTATCAGTTAATTTAGTCATATGTGCCAATGATACTCGTCTATTTAACGCCCCTATACTATGTAAGTGTTCTATTGGCCTATTTCCTGTTCTCTCTTTTACAGAAGCAACATAATCGTCGCCCTCAGCAGCATGCATATGAAAATGTACGTCATATTTTTCAGCCAAGGATAACATTCCCTTGATTAATTCATCAGAACTATATCTAACATTAACAGCTCCAAAATGAACTCTAACTAAATCACTATGATTCTCCCTATGCTGTTTCTCAGCTAGATCAATCCTCTCTTGCGGGTTCCATGTCTGAGCCCTCACCGCCTTCTTTTTATTATCAGCAATAATATCCTTTGAGATCATAACGCAAGCTGCTCTAACACCCATCTTATGATACACTGGAAATTGATAATCTATTTCAGATCCTACAGATTGGAAACACGTTGTACCAGCACGTAAGCCTTCAAGAACCGAAACATAGGACATAGTCTCTTTATCTTTTGGTTTTTTTATCTTATCAGTAGCATGCAGTAGATCCATTTGCTTGTCATGACTTATTCCAACTCCCAAGGCCCTATTAATTTGTTGATTAGGATGAAAGTGAGCATTTACAAAACCAGGAGTTACAAAGAACTCTTTTCCATCAATAATCTCTACATCTTCAGGAGCTTTAATTCCATTACCAATTTTTTTTATCCTACCCTCTTCTATTAATAAACTCGTACCTTTCATCTTCTCAAAACCACTACCAACATAAGCAGTTGTATTTCTAATAAGATATTTTCCATTTCCAGCCATTACACTTTCAAGACTCATCAACTTTTAACCTTTTCGTTATTTTAAAAACTTTCCTACAACTAACCCTTCCAACCATCCACTCACCCCTCAATCTTAATAATATTAACCGGACAACTCTCAGCCGCCTTCTCACAATTCTCCCTCTCAAACTCCGTTATCTCGACAACATAAACCCCCTTCTTCACCTTGCTCCCCTTAAGGTCCGACTTCCCATCCTCTTCATTCATCTCCCAATGATCCGGATCAAGTTCAACACAAGAATTACACCCAATGCAATTTTTCCTATAATGCGCTACCTTAACCATTATCTCAATCACCTTCAACCATCTTACTCTTTTGATCCTGATACTTCTCCTTATCAAACAAAATAAACAACTTATCATTCTCCCGAACTCTCTCATTCACTTTCATCGTCACCACATCCCCTTTCTCAGCCCCATTAGCCGGCTTCTCATCAACATACATCCCCTCAATTTTCTGTTTCAAAATCCCTGTAGACTTTCCAGTAACAATGATCTCATCCCCTATTTCAATCTTTCCAGAAGTCAACAAAAACTCCCCTATCTCTGTCTTAGGATAATAATGCTTACAAACCCCAATCAATCTCTTCTCCTTACTTGACTTTGATCCATAAACCCCGCTCCACTCTCCCAACTTCTTCCCAAGATAATACCCTCCATGCCAAAACCCCCGATTATAAACACTCTCCAAATCCTTAACCCATCTATCAATCTTATCCTTACTATAACTCCCATCAAAAACACTATCAACCCCCTCTCTATAAGTCTTAGTCACCGTATAAACATAATCAACAGACCTCCCTCTACCTTCAAGTTTCAAAACACAAATCCCAGAACCCAAAAGCTTATCCAAAAACCCAATTGTACAAAGATCCTTCGGCGACATAATATATTTATTATCAATCTTCAACTCTTCTCCACTCTCCTCATCAATCACTCTATAAGCTTTCCTACAATTCTGCAAACACGCCCCTCGATTCGCCGACGCATTCTCAGTAGCAAGACTCATATAACACTTACCTGATATTGCAACACACAATGCACCATGCGCAAAAATCTCAATCCTAACAAGCTCACCAGACGGACCCTTAATCTCTTCCCTCTTAATATCCTCACAAATATCCTTTATCTGTTGCAAAGTCAACTCACGAGCAAGAACAATAACATCAGCAAACTTAGAATAAAATCTTATTGTCTCAATATTAGAAACATTAACCTGAGTAGAAATATGAACACTAAGTCCAATCGAATTTGCATAAGAAATCACCGCAACATCACTAGCAATCACCGCACTAACCTCAGAATCCTTAGCCGCATCACAAATCTTCTTCATCAATTTAATATCATGATCATACAATATAGTATTCAACGTCAAATAAGTCTTAACCTCATCTTTATCACACCTCTCAACAATTCTTCTAAGGTCAGAAAGCGTAAAGTTATTAGATGCCCGAGCCCTCATATTCAACTGCTCTATCCCAAAATAAACCGAATCACAACCAGCTTTTATCGCAGCCTCAAGACTCTCATAAGAACCCGCCGGTGCCATAATCTCCACTTGTTTTATTCTATTACTACTTACCATAGATAATATGAAAATTAAAGCTTTTTAATAGTTTTGATTTAAATCAAAAGAAAAACGCCACCACCATGATTCACATAATCCACATAAAGCCAAACCAATAATTCTATATTGGCACCATTTCTTTATTTTTATGCTGAACTTCTGTACCTAAAGCATTACTCTTAGCCAAACTCCAATCAAGTTGCATAAGTTTCTTTATGAAAGGATGTTCTATATGAAGCTGAAAATAATCACTCTTACCAACTTTTCTTGTAAATACTAACATCTTGCTTTCAATAAGTTTAGGGAAGAAAACCTTAAGAGAATTATAACTAACATTAGCCCCTCTAGCAATTTCAGTCATAGGAAAATCAAAGAAGTGATTGTCAATAAGAAAGTCCATGACTCTAAGTTGAGGGGTGTCTCCAAGATACTGTAAGAATAATGAAGGGTTTTCTTTTGTTTCCATGCTATATGGGACACACACACATATATAAATCTTTCTATAGAACTATAGTTCTTTCACTAATAGAAACATTTAAAATATATTATTCTATATAAACTTATGGTAAACCTAGATTTAGAGAAAGCTCAAATCATATTTAAATTAAATCGTAAAGATAATTGGGGCGCAAAATACGACAGATTGGAACACTTTAAGCGATTTCCAAATTTAGATAAGTGTGTTAAGGAGTTGTTGAAAGAGGGTTGGATAATTATTAAGCAAAAACCACAATATACTGGCATGTCATTAGATACGAAGCATAAAAGAGAGATAATTGAGTTTATTGGTGAACAGATGCCCCAGTATAGGGATAGTTTGAACTAATTGTTAGCCTCGCTTCGCTCGGCTGTTTTATTAAATTCTCTGCCTCATAGCCTACTTCACACGGCTATTTTGCAGGATTTATTTTTTAGCCATCTTCCAAAGCATCTCAAAATAAGCTATACAATAAAACGCCACCACCCTGCACTGAGGATTTATTATGTGCCGTTGAATAACATAATCAAGAGGTTGTAATTTATATAACCAATTAACACAAACGCCACCACCCGGAATCGAACCGGGAAGCCCAAAAGGGCACCGGTCTCAAGCCGGTTGGAGTACCATTGTCCCATGGTGGCATAATATAATTTCTGATTCCACCTTATTTAAATGTAATTGATACGAGAAATATTTTTCATTCTGAACGTATTCCTTTATCTTTTTATCAAAACCAAACAACGATTTAATAAGTGTTGATAACTCCTCTAAAAAAACCTTGCTACTAGAATGAAAAAGAATATCTCCTTTTTTTCTTATACTTCCATCAGTTATCAAAAAACCTTCAAAAAATGCAATCTTTTCTTCTCGACTACTTTCTTTTATCATCTGAGGAACTCTTAATTTCTCCTTTTTCAATCCTACAGGAATTCCTAAGGGGGCAATCTTATCAAATATTTCTTTTGAGTACTTCTTAAATTTATAAATCCTTTTCCTCCCTTCTCTATCAGGATAATTAATTCTTCCTGGAGAATCAAATAACTTAGAAAACAAATCTGAGAAGAGTTCCATTTTAGAAATATTTGTATTATAAAATTCTACTACATAATCTTTATAACCTCTACTACTATTAGAAATACAAAGACATCCATCTCCAGACATCATCCCCAAAAACAAAGCTAAATCCTTTTTTTTCATTATGGAGCATGGACTACAATTTATATATATCTTTCTAGAGATAAAAATACAACTAACTACTTTATCCGAGCCACAACTAGGTAACTCTATTCGATCTAAACCTATAAAGAAATTTAACCGAATAGAGCGCTTAAACCTTCAGCTGCAGCTTCTTTCTTCTCTTCTTTAGGTGCTTCTTCTGCCTTTGCCTCACCGCTAGAATTACCAGCAGCAGGGGCAGCACTTGCACTAGCTACAACAGCATTCTCTAGTTCTTTATCGATATCAACATCTTGCAAACTAGCAATTAGGCTCTTCACTTTGCTCTCATCAATTTCTGCACCGCTTGCTTCCAAAACCTTTTTCAAACTAGCTTCATCAACTGTTTTTCCAAGCTTATGTAACAATAGTGCTCCATAGACGTATTCCATTATGCGCTTTCCTCCGGGTTATTTAATTCAGCTTGATTCTTATAATTTCTTATAATTTTCTTTAATTCTAACATTTCTCTCCACAATTTAAGTCTAGCTTCTTCTCCACCAGTTAAAACATGAATACTGGTAGTCTCATCAAAATAATCTTTCACATCGGAAATCATTAAACTATCCATCTTTCTTCTCCTTAGATTTATCTTCAACATCTCCTTCACCATTTTCACTTTCCTCTTTGGTATCTCTCCCATCCTCATTCTTAGTATCTTCTACATCTTCTGATTTAGACCTCTCTTCTTCCTTATCTTGACTCTCTTCACTTTCACTATTCTCACTCTCATTGCCGGATGTAGAGCTTTCAGTACTCGCATCTTCATCTTTCACTTCAGATTCATTTCCATTCTTCTCTTCAGAACCTTCATCTTTCTTATCTTCCTTATCCTCATCTTCCCCAACACCCTCCAACTTCTCCAAGGCCTCCCCATCCATATTCGCCTTAGCCAACAAATAACCAATAGTCTCTTTACAATAATAAACAATTTTCTGAGCAAATCCTAGCGCTTTCCCAGCACCTGAAGCCAATTCCATCTTAGCCCCCTCGCTATCTATCTTAATATCCCTATATATCTTACCCGATTCAACATCATAAATAACCAACGGATTCAACCCAACAGTAAACGGCTTAATATCCAACTTCTGCAATAACGAAGCAACATTCTCTTTAATCTCCTGCCCTCCATTTAAAATAACCTTATCAGCTTTAATAGCAATCTTCCCATCCTCCACCGCAATCTGAATACCTACAGCTCCTAATTCACTTATCGCCGGACCCGGAACCAAATCAGTCGGACCAGCCTTAACCTCAATATCGTTAGGTGCTATCTGTCCAGTCTTAGCGTAAGCCGGAGTCTTCTTACTAGCCATAATCCCAGCAAGTTCATACCCATCCTTATCCGAAATAACCAAAGCTATATCTGCATTAATATGATTCTCCAACAGCAAAATAGATTTCTTCCCAAATTTATTCAAAGCCCGAATCACAATATTCTTCTTCGTCATCTGAACAAACGCATCCTCCCTAATTGCCTTCTTAATTTCCTGAAACTGCTTAGAAGGCAACCCCTTAACACTAACCAACATCAAAGTCTTACTACCTTTAATCCTTTCAACCAATTCATTAACCTGATTTTCTTTGATATTAATCGTTCCCATCCTACAACTCAACCCCCACCGGCTTACTCATCGTAAATTTAATTTTAACATTCTTAACATTATCCTTCCCCTTAGGCAAACTACTCAAAATCTTATGATACACTGCAATAATATTATCAACTACCTTCCCATCTTCAAGACTCGCTCTAGCAACCCCTACCTTTATACTAGCCTCCTTAACAACTATCCTAATATTACTATTAGCCCTATCAACCATCTTCTTAACAACCTCGCTTTCCTCATTAGGCAAAATCCCTAATTGAGGACTCGGCATCTTCCCCGCAGGTCCAAGAACACGACCAAAACTCGTAGCCACGGACGGCATCAACTTAGCATTCGCAATAAAATTATCATAACTCCTAATCAACTTCTTAATATCTTTCTTCTCTTTATACTTCCCAAAATCATCCTTCTTAATAACACTCACAGCCTCGCTATCCTTCTCAAAAAACCCCGCAATTTTCCTCTCTTTAAACTTATGCGGAATCTCAGCAAAAACATTAAACGCCTGCTTCCTAACATCAAACTCCTTCAGATTCACAATTAAGTCTATCGTCTGATCAAACTTTCTTTCCTTTCCCTTCTTACTTTCTTCATCCCTAAGCTTCTTAACAGCCTCGAGAAAACTTTTCTCTTCAGTCATATTATTATCTTCCTCACTATCATCTACTACCTATGCGCCTAAACTCCAAGAAACAAGGAGCTAGACGATGTAGTTATCGATAAAAAACTAACATGAAAAGGGTTTTTAAATCTGTTGGTTATATATTAAGAAATAGCATCATCTAAAGTACCATCTCTATATAGTTTATCGTGCAATCCCATATCTTCTTCTCGTAATTCAGTTTTAGTGACCAGCCTATCGCCAAAGTGTTCATTAAAATACTCTAATGCAGTCAATCCTGAACTTCTATATCCTCCTTGAGTTACATCATCCAAAATTCCATCTTTATACAATTTATCATACAAACCACTATCTTCTTCTCGTAATTCAGTTTTAGTGACCAGCCTATCGCCAAAGTGTTCATTAAAATACTCTAATGCAGTCAATCCTGAACTTCTATATCCATTTATCTCCGCTGCTGATAACGAAATAGCATCCTCCAAAGTACCTTCATTATATAGTTTATCGTACAATCCCATATCTTCTTCTCGTAATTCAGTTTTAGTAATTGGCCCATCGCCATAGTGTTGTTTAAAATACTCTAATGCAGTCAACCCTGAATCTCTATACCCATTTATTTCTGCTGCTGATAATGAAATAGCCTCATTTAAAGTACCATCTCTATATAGTTTATCATGCAATCCCGTATCTTTTTTACGTAATTCAGTTTTAGTAATTGGCTCATCACCAAAGTGTTCATTAAAATACTCTAATGCAGTCAATCCCGAATCTCTATATCCTTTTACCATAGAATTAGCATAAAAATATGCTTTAAAAAACTTTTGGTTAGGCAATACAAAAACAAAAAAACCCAAATCCCTCTCAGTCACAATACATTTAAATACAATCATAACAATATAATAGTATGGATTATATTATATTCAATGAAAGGAGGATTATATAATTGTATAAATGGCAAAAGCTAAAAAGAAAAAGGCAGTTAAGAAAAAACCAGCGAAGAAGAAAGTAGCAAAAAAGAAACCCGCTAAGAAAAAGGTTGTTAAGAAAAAACCAGCCAAGAAAAAAACTGTCAAGAAAAAAGTAGCAAAAAAGAAAGCAGTCAAGAAAAAACCAGCTAAGAAGAAAAAAGCTGCAAAAAAGAAACCTGCTAAGAAAAAAGCAGCGAAGAAAAAACCTGCTAAAAAGAAAGCTACTAAGAAAAAGAAAAAACGATAAGCAATTTTTATTTTTTTATTTCATATCCTAATTCTCAAAAAACTAAACCTATAACCCCTATTCTCCCTTATTCAACTCTTCCAAATAATCCTTTACCCTCTCAATTATCTGAGGAATCACAAACTTCTCAATATTATTCTCAAAAATCTCTTTAAGCTCAAGATGCTCAGTCAAATAATAATTGTTCCCCCTACGTTCAATCAACATCCTATCCATAAGCCTCTTCAACTGTCTCCGAATATTAGACTCCGCTAACCCTTTAACATCCAAACTATATTTCTTCCTAAGTGCATCAACTCTCCTCCCAACCTCCTCACTACTTATCTCCTCCCTACCCTTACCAGCTTCAACCAGCACCATCAATATATCCACAATAACATCCCTAGAATCTCCAAGTTGCAACAACCCCAACGACAAACATATCTTCCTAACCAACTCTCTCTTCTCCAGCCCACTACCCGGTTTCTCATACCTCCTCAAAGTTATTTCAGATAATGGCAAATCTTTCATTTTACACTCTTTTCTCAAAAACTTAACCACATATAAACTTATA
>CAZOQD010000021.1:0-8956 GCA_964581925.1 Candidatus Woesearchaeota archaeon | reverse complement strand
TCTAAAATTCTTTTATAGTGGGTTATTATTAATATTATTTTATCTTTTTTCATTATGTCATTGATATTTTCTGCTATAACTTTCAAGGCATCTATATCAGTCCCCGAATCAGTTTCATCTAAAATAGCAATATTCGGATTTAGTATAGCTAGTTGGAGTATTTCTGATTTCTTTTTTTCTCCTCCAGAGAAACCTTGATTTAGATAGCGATCTGCGAAGCTTTTGTCGATGTTTAAGAGTTTGAGTTTTTCTTTTAGGAGGTTGTGGAAGTCTAGGACTGAAATTGGTTCTTCTCCACTTGATTTTCTTAGATTATTTAATGCTGTTCTTAGGAAGGTTGATATTTTCACTCCATCGACTTCGCTTGGATATTGGAAAGATAAGAATAGACCTTTTTTGGCTCGTTCATTTGGAGATAGGTCGTTGATTAACTTGCCATCTAGGAGGATTTCTCCCTTTGTTATTTTATATTTTGGATGGCCCATGATTACATTGGCTAGAGTGCTTTTTCCTGAACCGTTAGGACCCATTAGAGCATGGACTTTTCCTTTTTCTAGAGTTAGATTTACTCCTTTTAGTATTTCTTTTCCTTCTATTTCAACGTGGAGGTTTTTGATTTGTAAGGTCATTTTTTATTGTTATTTATTCTTCTTTGATATTTATTTTTCTCTGATATTATTCTTTCCCTAAGGCTCCCTTTAATGTATCTAAACTTAATAGGGCACATTTTAATCTTCCTGGAGAGATAGGGATGTGTAATAGATCTAAAATGGCTTGTTGATTTAAGGATTTTGCTTCTTGAGTAGTTAGGTTTTTTAATTTGTCTGTTAATAGTGAGGCTGAGGCTTGGGATATTGCGCAACCTTGTCCTGAGAACTTTGCTTCTTTTATTTTGTTGTTTTCAACTATGAGTTGGATTTTAATTTCGTCTCCACATAAGGGATTGTTTCTCTCTGATTCGTGTGTTGGGTTCTCTAGTTGGCCTTTATTGAGAGGGTTTTTGTAGAGGTCTAATATGATTTCTGTGTACATGTTCATTTTATAAGATACCTCTGGTTTCTTCGATGTATCTTCCCTTTTATACTCTGCTTCGCAGTTGTCTCTCTTTTCATTTTATTATCTAAAGACCTCCTGGACTTTTTTTAAGGCTTCTATTAATTTGTCTATGTCTTCTTTTGTGTTGAAGATTGCTAGACTGATACGGCATGTTCCGGGAATGTTTAGTAAGTTCATGAGGGGCATGCAACAATGGTGGCCTGCTCTTATGGCTATGTTGTTGTCGTTTAGAATTTCTGCTATGTCGTGAGGGTGGATGTTTTTTAATGTGAATGAGATTACTCCTGCGTTTTTTTCTGGAGATGGAGAGTAGAGAGTTAGGTTTTCAATTTCTTTTAATTTATTTAAGGTGTAATTGGTTAATTCATTTTCGTGATCTTTAATATTTTCTAGGCCTATTTCTTGAATGAAGTTTATTGCTTTGGCTAGGCCTATTGCTCCGGGGATGTTTTGAGTTCCTGCTTCAAATTTTTCTGGAGTTTCTATGAATGTTGAATCTTCATAAGTGACTTTGTTTATCATTCCTCCTCCGAATTGGAAAGGAGCTAGTTGATCTAATAGTTGTTTTTTTCCGTAAAGAATTCCTATTCCTAGTGGGCCGTAAAGTTTATGGGCTGAAAATGCTAGGAAGTCTGTGTCGAGATCTTTGACATCTATTTTTATATGAGATGGAGATTGGGCAGCGTCTATTATTGTTATTGCTCCTTTTTCTTTTGCTAGATTTATGAGTTGTTTAGCGTTGTTGATTGTTCCGAAGACATTTGAGATGTAAGTGAAAGATACCAAGGCTGTTTTTTCATTAATTAATTCTTTTGCTTTTTCATAATCTAGTTCATAATTTTCTGTTATTGGGATGGATTTTAATTTGAAATTGTGTTTTCTGGCTAGTTGTTGCCAAGGTACTAAGTTAGAATGATGTTCCATTTCAGTTAATAAGATTTCGTCTTTTCCTTTTTTTATTAGAGGTTGGATGGTATTTGCTATAAGGTTTATAGATTCGGTTGTGTTTTTTGTGAAGATTATTTCGTTTTCATTTGAGTTTATGAAATTGGCTGTTGTTTTTCTTGCTTGATTATATTTTTGTGTTGCTTCTTCACTTAAAGAATAAATTCCTCGATGGATGTTTGCGTTTTCTTTTTCGTAGAATTTTGTTATTGCTTTGATGACTTGTTTTGGTCTTTGACTTGTTGCGGCGCTGTCTAGATATATTAGATCTGGATTGTTGGTGAATATTGGGAAATTGGATTTTATGTTTTGAATCATTTTATTGTTTTATTTTGATTTATTTTTTAATATTTCTTGTTTTTATTTTTTTAGAAAAATTTAATTAACAAACAGAGTTTTCAATTTCTAGTTCGATAAGTCTGTTTAGCTCGACGGCGTATTCCATTGGTAGAGCTTTTATTAGTGGTTCGATGTAGCCTGCCACTATGAGTTTAATTGCATCATCCTCTGAAAGACCGCGAGACATAAGATAGAAAAGTTGATCTTCTTCGACTTTTCCTACTGCTGCTTCGTGAGCTACTTTAACATCATTTTCATGGACGTCCATGCTTGGAGTGGTTAGGGCTTTTGATTTGTTGTCGAGCATTAAACCATCGCATCTTACGTTTGACTTACTGTTTATGGCTCCTTTCTTAATGTCGACAAGTCCTCGGTAAGATGAGATTCCTCCGTACATGCTTATTCCCTTGCTTAGAACTGATGAGGAAGTGTTCTCGGCTAGGTGGTAGACCTTGCATCCCGTGTCTTGGTATTGTCCTTCTCCGGCGTAAGCTATTCCTATATAATCTGTTTTTGCATTTTTACCTACAAGTAGGGAGCAGGGATAGAGCATTGTAACTTTGCTGCCCATGTTTCCATTTACCCATTCCATTATTGCGTCTTCGTGGACTATTGCACGTTTTGTGTTTAGATTGTAAGTGTTTTTGGACCAGTTTTCTATGCTTGAATATCTTGCGCGAGCATTTTTTAGGACGTGAATTTCTACGCAACCTGCGTGTAATGAGTTTTCTGTGTATTGCGGGGCGGAGCATCCTTCTATATAATGGACTTCGGCATCTTCGTCTACAATTATTAAAGTGTGTTCGAATTGTCCGCCTTTTTTGGCGTTCATTCTGAAGTAAGCTTGTAGGGGTATGTCTACTTTGATGCCCTTAGGGATATAAATAAAGGTACCACCAGACCAAACTGCAGCATGAAGGGCTGAGAATTTGTGCAAGTTTATTGGGACGCAGTTTGTCATGAAATATTTTTGGACTAGTTCTGGATATTGTTTTATTGCTTCGTCCATGTCTAAGAAAACTACACCTTGATCTTCTAATTCTTTTTTGAGATTGTGGTATATAACTTCGGATTCGTATTGAGCTCCGACTCCTCCTAAAGCAGAGCGTTCGGCTTGTGGGATTCCTAGGCGTTCATAGGTGTTTTTTATGTCTTCTGGGACGTCATCCCAGCTAGTTGCGTTCTTTTTGGCATCAGGTCTTAGACAGTAAATTATTTCGTTTCAGTTTAGTTCTTTTAAACTTGGACCCCAGTTGGGTAGTTGTTTTTCTTTGAATATTTTTAAACCTGTAAGTCTTTTATTTAACATCCATTCTGGTTCGTTTTTGTCTTTTGAAATTTGTCTGACTAATTCTTCTGAAAGGCCTGGTTGGGCTTTGAAGGTTAGGCGTTCCTCGTTGAAGTGGTCGTAGTTTTCTCTGTTTATTTCTAATACGTTTTTTTGTTCTTCCTGGGTTGGTTGGATTATTTGTAAATCTGACATAATCTTAACTATAGTTAAGATTGTTTATAAAGTTTGGGGTTGTGGTTGTTTGAAACATAGAAATACTAAGATTTATAAAGTGTTAAAATACATGAGATCATGGAATCTTTTGAAGAACTAGGAGCAAAACAATTCGCTAAGAAAAACATTGGAGATCATCTTAATAATTTTTATACTAAATTTAGGTATTTAGATAGGAGTCTTGATCTAGAGAATTTGAGTGGAAAAAATATGCCTCAACTTGCAAGGAGAATTTATGAATTAACAATGGAAGATAATTTTGATCATGAAGCCTTTCAAAGAGAATTAGAACTAAGGGAAGAGTTTTTTATTAAGTGTCAGAATAGTGAAGGGGATTAGGTCACTCAAGAATTTCCCTTATAATCTAATCATACTTTTCAAAAAACATAAAAACGACATTCCTTTTATTTATTAATGATAGAGGTTTTTTATTTAGATACTTCAATTTGGTTGGATTTTTATGAGAAGAGAGGTGAAAATGGAGAGATTGCTTTGAAATTAATCAAAGAAATAGTTAAAGAGGGGAAGATGATTTTGTATTCTGATTTTATTGTAAAAGAATTAAATAATTTAGGTTATAGTCAAGAAGAGATTTATGAAATGTTTAGAATTGCTAAGCCTGACAATATAAGGAAAGTTCATACATTCAATGAACAAATTGAAGAAGCTGAAAAAATAGCTTATCAAAAAAATATCCCAAAAGGTGATGCCTTACATGCCATTTTATCAAGAGATAATGATGCCCAGCTTATTAGTAGAGATACTGATTTTGATAAGATTAGATATGTCACTATTGCAAGAGAACCAGAAGAATTTATTGGAGATTAAGTTCTTTTTTTAATTCTTCAAAAGACGCCTCTCTCGCTTTTTCTAACTGCTCATCTGTTGTTTCTCGTTTTGAAGCTCCATAGAGTTTTCTTACTCTCGCTAAAGCTTCTTCCTTTTCTAATTCTTTTATATGTTCCCTAATAGCTTCTCTGATAAATTCGGTTTTAGTCGCATAATGATGTTTTTTCATTATTTTTGATATTTGGTTGAGGAGAGAATCTTCAAATCGTATTGTTAGTGGTTCCATGTAAGACTATGTAAGACAAAGTATTTAAATATTTCTAATCATACTTCTCGAAAAATATCTGTTCTTTTTTGATTCCTTTTTCTTTTAGAAGTTCTCTTACTGAATCTATCATTGGAGTTAGTCCGCAAAGGTAATAATGGGCGTTGGGATTGATATGTTTTTCTACTAGTAATTGTACGTGGCCTTTTTCCTGATTTGGTTGAGAGTCTCTAGGGCGGCTTAGAATTCCATGGTATGAAAAATTGGAGTGGTTTTTTTCTAGTTTTTTGAATTCTGGTTCGTAGAGGCAGTTTTCTTCGTATCTATAGCCAGTAATGAGGGTTATTTTATTTTTGAAAATAGATTCTTTTTCTTTTTTTAATAAGTGATTTGCTAAAGATCTAAAAGGAGTTATTCCAGTTCCTGTTGAGATTAGAATTGGATCTTTTTTTTCTGAGGATTCGTGGAGGGTGAAACGACCCATTGGACCTATAATTTCTATTTCGTCGCCTTCCTTTAATTCATCTATTGTTGGGGTTGCTTTTCCGTTTGGGAGAATTTTAATGCAGAGTTCTAAGGAGTTTGGATAGGGTGCGGAGGCTATTGAATAAGGTCTGCGTATTTCTTTTCCATCTATATTTAAAATTATTGAGATGAATTGGCCGGGTTTGAAAAGAAAATCTTTATTGGTTTTTATTACAAAGTGTTTGACGTCATCGCAGATGTTTTTTATTTCCAGTATTTTTGTTTTGAATCTTTGTACCTTACTTGTTTCCATTATATTATGTTTTCAGGAATGCTTAAATAGTTAACTATACTTGTTAAAATATTAATTATTGGTTGAGTAAATTTGGATAAAATGAAATCGATGCCTCAGGAGATTGAAGTTTGGTATTTAATTCCTGCTTTGAGACGGGAGTTGACCAAGATTTTTATTGAAGATTATGAGATGAGTCAGAAGCAAGTTTCTGGGATTTTGAATGTTACCG
This sequence comes from Candidatus Woesearchaeota archaeon, assembly GCA_964581925.1. Lineage (GTDB taxonomy): Archaea > Nanobdellota > Nanobdellia > Pacearchaeales > GW2011-AR1 > ARS1285. Next base: position 3,069 of record CAZOQD010000021.1, on the reverse strand, counting down.
AGAGTGCTGTTTCTCAATATTTAAAGTCTAAGAGAGCGCAGGCGTTGAGGTTTAGTGTTGGGGAAATTGTAGAGATTAAGAAGGCTGCTAAGTTGATTCATGAAGATAGGGAGCATACGTTGGAGCATTTGTATGGGCTTTGCGTTAGACTTAGAGGGTGTAGTAGTTTGTGTGAGTTGCATAAAAGTCATGATAGTAATTTGCCGAAGAATTGTGATTTGTGTTGTTAGTTAATAATTTTCTTTTATGTTTATTGAGTAATTTACTGTTTCATAATGTGATGGATTTCCAATGACAAATCCTCCATCATTATTAATTATGCAATTATTTTCATATCTTATTATTTCGTTTTTAGAACAAGTTTCATAATGTAAAAAACTATCTTCATTTAAGAGATTTTTAAAATCTTCATAAGAAGGAACTATATAAAAATCTATTTCTTTATCTGTAGATAAGTCTATAGAGAAATCTGCAACATCATTTAATGAACAAGCATTAAAATATTGATAATAACCTGGAGGCAATACATCTCTTTTATTTATTATAAAACTATATTCTTGATTTAATATTGGATACATAAGACTATTAGTATCATCACTATGATCATAACCTAGAGCATGGCCAAATTCGTGTTTTGTTATTTGAAGTATATGGTCGTTATTATATAAAAGCCATTCCCCACAACTACTATCCCCAATACCTATCTCTATTAAATCTCTATATGCATAGCCCATATGTTCTCCTCCAAAATCTTTTACCCAAAATACTTTGAGATCTGCTTCAATCTCTGAATTAGTTATCTGAAAATCTATATCTTCAATTTCTTCCCAGAAATTCATTGCTTTAATAACTATTTCGAGAGTATTTTCATCCGCTCCGTTGGGCAAATTTGCAATATAAACTTTATAAGTTTTTGGACCAAAAATGTAACTTGAAACAGATCCTACAACTTTATTCTCTTTTACATCAGGTTCTACAAGTTTTTTATTTTCTATTTTCTCTGCTGGTTCAATCAAACTGATAAACAAAGAGAAAGAATAGATTAGAATTATCATAATCCAGAATAGACTTAATAATTGTTTGGTTATAGGTTTCTGTTTTTTTGCCATAATTTTCTAATAAGTGATAACTTTTAAATCTTTCCACCTGTAATTACTTAAAAGAAATAACAATTTATACATTAGGAATTATAATCGGTGAAGAATAATCTTCTGTGTTGAATTTTTGATTATTTTCAATTAGTTCGAAGAACTTTGGAAAGTTTATCCAGACTTTTTTGTCTAGGGATTTTTTTGCTAGAAGGATGGCTCGTGAAGGTAGGTGGGTTTTTATGAATTCATATTCTGGGAGAAGTTTTAGGAGTTGGTTTGTGAAGTTTTCCATGTCTTCTATGAAGGGCATGTTTTCTACTTTGTAGATTTTTTGGCTTGATCCTACCCAGACGTAGGATTTGAGTTCGATAACATCTGGGCTTCCTTTTCTAATTAAATTTGCATAGCCTTCTAGGTCTGTCATGTTTTCGTTTTTGATTAGAGTTAGACGGATGCAGGTTCGGTAGGTTCTGGTTTTTAATAAATCGAGAGATTGGAGGGTTCGTTCCCAGAAGTCAGGTAATAAGGGGTTGTCGATTTGTTTTAAGAGGGTTTTGTTTGGGGCGTCGATGCTTAGATAGAGTTGAGTTACGTTTTCTATTTTTTCCATTTGTTCTGGGTATTGGGCGTTTGTAACTAGGAATGTTGAGATTCTTCTTTTGTGGAATGCTTGAAGGATTTCGTTTATGTGAGGATAAGTTATTGGTTCGCCGGTTAATGAGAGGGCTACATGTTTTATGTTATCTCTTTCTTCTCTTGCTGTTTTGTTTGTGTTTTCGACTCCCATGCCATCGAATCCGGTGAGGAGTTTTAGGTGTTCTTCTATTGAATAGTTTATTATATGTTCGGGGCTGTCAATTGGGCCGTACCATTCTTCTGAGACTGGGGCTTTTTGGCCTCTCCAGCAGAACTTGCATCTTGAGGCGCAGAACATCGAGGTAGTCATTTGTAAACACTGATGACTTCGTATTCCATAGAAAAGGAATTTATAGCAACCACCATCTCCTCTGAGCATTTTTTTAGTCCATTCGCAGATTTTTACTGCTGAATGGTTTCCTATAATGCGGTAGCCTTGTTTAGTTAATTGGGTTTTTTGAGATGGAGAGAGTTGTTGGGCTTTTGGAAGGGTTTGTTTGGGTTGGATTATTTTTAGGTTGTTTGATTCTTTGTTTTCCATAATTTTGTGGTGCAGAAAAAGGTTTAATAACATTTGGGTTTATGAAATCATTACAATAATCTCTATATCTGCTGTATATCTGTTCAATATAATACGCTTTATAGGGATAGCTATCAACTTCTCCAGCTGAGCATAACAAACTGATACTACATAAATCACCATTAAATTGAGCCCTACCAATGGGTAATTTAAATTTTGAGAACATGCTGAAATCGTCAACATAATGATTTATTTTTTCTAGTAAGCCTTCGTCAAGTCTTTCTTCAGTGTTTTTTGTTTTTGCTATCATCTTCTAAAGCCCCTAGTGCTTTTATTGGGTTGCTTGCTTCTCTGATGTTTATCATTGGTTCATTGATGTTTGTTATGTCGTCGGTTCCTATCCTTGGGCAAGCAGTGTTAACCCATGCTTGGATGAAGGGATAGTTTTCTAACTGATTTATGTCAAGTGTGTTATCTATAAAAATGTAGGCTTTTTTGTTTTGGTTTTCTAAATGTTCTTTTAGTTTGATTGCTTGATTGAGAAATTGTTGTCCGGGTTTGATTGTTACTAGGATTCCTATGGTTTCTGCGTTAAGGAAGAATTTTAGGTTTCTTTTTGCTTTTTTTAGTTGGTCGTTGATTATTTTGTTGTCGATTAGGGTTAGTTTGTCGGCGATTGGGTTGAACATAAGAACCGGTTTTTTTGTTTTGTTATTTTTTTGGGCTAATAAGAGGGCTTTGGGGTGGAAGAGGCCGTCACCGATGTAGAGGATTAGATTGGCTTTTTCTATTATTGGTTGTTGGAAAGAATCGTTGTAGCAA
>CAZOQD010000020.1:0-9472 GCA_964581925.1 Candidatus Woesearchaeota archaeon | reverse complement strand
CTAACTGAACTTTTGCCCACCCCTTTTAATTACACAGGGCCCCCACTTAAAACGCAAAAGTTCAATGGTAAGAAGGTTTTTAAATTAAAGAAAATAGTTAATATTGAGGTGATAGGATGGAAAGTTTATTTTTGTTTAGTTTTGTATTTGGGTTATTTTTGATTGGAGGGGTTTTTGCGTTGTATATTGAGGATGAAAATGGGTTGAATGCGGGGAATGCTATTAGAGTTAAAGAGGTTGTTATGACTCCTGAGAATTTAGTTCCTGGAGAACCGGCTATTCTTGATGTTTTTTTAGAGAACGGAGGGGATTTATTTGTGGATAATATTAGGGTTAAGTTGGGTTTACCTTCGGTGATTAATTTTTATAGAGATGTAGATAAGGTTAAGATATCAAGATTAGATTCTGGAGAGGGTAAGAAAGTTAGTTTTAGTATAATCGCATCTCCTTCTGCGAGTGAAGGATTGTATGAGGGGAATTTGAAAATAGAATATATTACTCATTTTGGTACTTCGGCTATTAATGTAGGGGATAATCAAGAGGATAATTATACATTAGGACTTATTATTAAAAGTGAGCCAGATATTTTTGTTCAGTTGGAAAATAATGAGATTTATTTAGATAATAAGATTGGAGAGATTGGTGTTAAGTTTGTTAATAATGGGTTGGCAGATGTTAAATTTTTGACTGTTCGACTAGAGGATAGTAAAGATTATGATGTTGTTGATGAGAATATAAAGTATATTGGAGATTTGGATAGTGATGATCTTGATACTGCGAATTTTAGATTAAATGTTAAGAGTGGGAAGAGGGAAATTGCTTTGCCTGTTAAGATTAGCTATAAGGATAGTTTGAACGAGGATTATGAGGAGGAGATTGATTTAGTTTTGGAGATGCGGACTGCTAATGAAATTGGGATTGAGAGCAATACTAATAATTATATTGCTCTTGTAGTGATTGCTCTTGTTGTTTTTGGGTATTGGTGGTATAGGCGACGTAAGAAGAGAAAGCAGGGGTATGCTCGTCATGGGCAACACTATAAACCTTCTCATCGAAGGGCATAATTTTTGTATCATAATTAAACTTAAATAGTGATTTCCTGAATGTTTTGTATGAAGAAATTGTTTAGTTTTATTGTGTTAATATTTTTGGTTTTTGTTTCGGTTAATTTTTTAATTGATGGGACGAGTGCTTTAGTTATTGATTCTGTGAGTGTTGCTAATGAGATAGTTCCGGGAGGGACCAGTAGAGTAAGTATTGGATTGGAGAACGATGGGGATGAAGATGTGGAGGATGTTAGTGTGAGTTTGGATTTGACCAATGTGCCTTTTGCTCCGTTTGATTCTTCTAGTGAGTATGGGATTGATGAGATCAGGGAAGATAAAACTAAATATGCGGAGTTTGAGATAATTGCTTTGAGTAATGCTAAGTCTAATATTTATAAGATTCCTATTGAGATTCAGTATAAGGATTTGGAAGATGATGAGATTAAGACTAAGAGGAGTTTGATAAGTGTGGTCGTTAGTTCGAAGCCTATACTCGATGTGGATGTGGAGGGATGGTATTTGAAAAATAAAGAGAATGATGTTAGTTTTAGAGTTACGAATAAGGGATTGAGTGATGCTAAGTTTTTGGAGATAAATATTGAAGGGAGTAAATATTCGAGGGTTCTTGGTTTAAAATCTTATTATATTGGGGATGTGGATAGTGATGATTTTGATTCAGTAGATGTTAAGATTTATTTTGATAATGGAGTTGGTGATGATGTTGTGCTTCCAGTTAGTATTTTTTACAGAGATAATTTGAATAATGAATATAATGAGATTGCTAATGTTCGGTTTAATGTTTATACTCAGAGTCGGGCTGTTGAGTTGGGATTGATTGACAGGAATAATACAGTTAGTTATGTTGTGGGAGTTGTGTTTGTTGTTATTTTGTTTTATGTTTATAGAAGACTTAAGAAGAGGGCTAGGGAGAGAATGGTGAGGAAGGAGTAGGGGGTTAGATAAATGTTTATAAAGTGAGTTTGATTTTTTAGTGATAAGATGAAGAGGTGTATTTATTGTAAGTGTGATTTGAATGATAGTAGTGTGATAGATTTTTGTGATCGGTGTGGGAAAGGGGCGTTTGGGGAGAAGATTTTTAATGCAATTGTGCAGAATATGAGTGAGGCGGAGAAGAGGGGGGATTTGGAGCAGGGGATGGCTTGAATAATAAGAAACCTTTAAAAACATACTATTTCTATAAATTTTGAGGGGTTTAGATTAATGGCTATTGTCCAAACGAGAAAATGCTTAAACGGAAAAATAAACGGGATCATGGGAAGGTTAAACTTAGTAATTACTTTGCGGAGTTTGAGAAAGGTGAGAAGGTGAGTGTGGTTAGGGAGTTGAGTCAGACGCCTAAGTTTCCTAAGACTCTTCAGGGAAGGACAGGAGTTGTGGATAGTAAGAAGGGTCGGTCGTATGTAGTTAAAATTAAAGATTTGAATAAGGAAAAGGAATATATAATCCATCCTGTTCATTTAAAGAAGGTTAAATAAAATGATACTTGATAGAGAGCCGTTGAATATGAGTGAAGTTTCTGAAATATTGAAAGATATTGATGATAGTGATAAGAAGGAAGAGATTGAGTTGTATTTGAAGAAGTTTTTGAAGGCGAAGCCTGGTCAGGCTAAGAAGATAAAGGAAGGGTTGGAGGAGTTGGATTCATTGAAAATAAAAAGAGAGCATATCGTTAAGATTGCGGACTCGTTGCCGAGTGATGCGAGTGATCTTAACAAAGTGTTTACAGATGTGAGTTTAAGCGAAGATGAGACAAATAAAATCCTTGAGATTGTTAAAAGTTCGAAGTAGGTTTGAAAATGGAAAAGGAAGAAAAAGCAATTATACTAGACTATTTACCGTATGGTTATCCGTTGGATAAGAAAATGATGCCGGTAGCTCAAGCTGTTGGAGTTAATTTTTTAACATTGTTGCAATTGATTCCTAGGAGGGGAATGAAGCTTGATATTAAGGAAGAAGTTTATATTGGAGAGGGGAAGAGAGACAAGATTTATTTTATTCAAGGTAGGTTGCATGATAGTAAGTTGACTGAAACTGCGAAGATGGAGTTGGAGGAGTTTATTGGGAATATTATAGGAAAGGATCCTGAGAAATTCTTGAAGTTTTTTAATACCGCTGAAGCAATAAATACTAGGCTGCATCAGTTTGAGCTTTTGCCCGGTTTTGGGAAGAAGCACACTGAGGCCATCTTGAGTGAAAGAGATAAGAAGCCATTCGAGTCCTTCGAAGATCTGAAGGGACGAGTTGCAAACCTGCCAGATCCTAGGAAAGCTATTGAGAAACGGCTTTTTGAGGAGATTATTGGTAAGGAAAAATATCTCTTATTCTCGAAATAGGCTAGTAGGGTTTTGGTAAGTAAGGTAGAAAATTTAAGGTTTTGGTGATTCGGAAACTTTTTAAAGGCTTTGCGTTAAGAAATAAGATGGAACAAGAACATAAACCAGAGAAGAAAGAATATGCGTCGATAGTTAGAATTGTGCAGACGGACATTCCTGGAAATAAGAAATTGTTAGTGGGGTTGACTTATGTTAAGGGGGTTAGTTGGACTGTTAGTAATGCTGTTTGTAAGATTCTGAAAATTGATCCTACAACTCGTGTTAGTGAATTAACTGAAGATCAAATTGCTAAGATAACTGAGTTTTTGAAGAATCCTAAACTTCCGGAGTTTTTAATGAATAGGAGAAATGATTTTGAGAGTGGGGAGAGTTCGCATTTGATTACTAATGATTTGGATATTAAGAAAGAGTTTGATATTCGAAGGTTGAAGAAGATTCGGTCTTATAGAGGGTTGAGACATGCGTTGGGGCATCCGACTAGAGGGCAGAGGACTAAGGCTAATTTTAGGTCGAAGGGGAAGAGGAAAGCTGTGGGGGTAAAGAGTAAGAAATCAAGATGAGAAGAGAGTTAATTGCATGGGTTGGAGCTGGATTGGTAAGTCTTGGATGTGATAATAATGTGAAAACGGTTCCCTTTCCTGGAGATTTTCAAGGTTATATTGATGGATCTAAAGTCACTTCATCTAGTAAGAGGATTGAAATAAGTTATGGAGATAATGTGGCGGAGATAAGAACGATTAATGTTACCAGTATTGATAAAAATGATCTAAATCTTGGTCAGAGAATGGTTACTAATTATGTAGATATTGTGGAAGAGGGTGGACCATTAGATACTGTTCGAGAAGAAACTTACCCCTTGCAATTAAGCGATGAAGAAATTGCTGCTAGAGATGGTCGTGGGAGCAAAGCACATTTTCTTTCAATTAGTGATGTAACTAGAGAAGGATCTGGAATTACTGATCAAGATCTACAAAACTACAATAATTTGTTAACTAAAATAGTTGGGGTGAAATCTAATAAATAATATGAAAAAACAATCTAAAAAATATAGTAAACCGAGAAGACCTTTTGATAAGGCGAGAATAGGTGAAGAGAATGCTTTGAGGGAGAAATATGGGTTGAAGAATAAGAAAGAGATTTGGAAGGCTGATGCGGCGATAGGCAGGATTAGGAATCAGGCGAAGGTGTTGATTACGGCTAGTGATAGTGAGAAGGAAGAGTTTGTTGATAGATTGCAGAAAAGGGGTTTTAGTGTTGAGAGTATTGCTGGGGCGTTGGCGTTGAATAAGGAAGATATTTTGAAGAGAAGGTTGCAGACTATTGTGCATGTTAAGAAGATAACTACGACGGCTAAGCAGGGGAGGCAGTTGATTACTCATAAGCATATTGCGATTGGAGATCAGATTGTTAATATTCCTAGTTATCATGTTGGGTTGGAAGAAGAGGGGATGGTTAAGTCTGATATTGTTTTGAAGATTAAGAATCCTGAGAAAAGTAAGGTTGAGAAGATTAAGGATGAGGTTGAGGAAGGGGTTGGAAGTAGGGATGGAGTGGAAGAAAAGAAGGATGAAGGTGTGGATGGAAAGGAAGATGAGAAAGATGAGAGGAAAGAAAATCTTGAAAGTAAGGATAGTGAATCGTCAGGCCCTGAAGATGTAGGAGATACCAAGACTGAGGATGAAGGTGGGGATGAGAAAGAAGTTAAAGAAGAAAATGTTGAGGAGAGTAAATCTGAGGGAGCTAAGGAGAAAACTGAATAATGGCAGATAAAGAAGAAGAAAAGCAAATTGAAGAACAAGAGGATGTTCAAGAAGAAGTAAGAGAGAAATCTAGTGAAAATAAAAAAGAAGAATCAAAAGATAAAGAAGAGAAGCGAGAAGAAAGGAAAGATATAAGAGATGTTAAGAAGAAGAAAGAAGAGAGGATTGGGATACTTAATATTTATACGACTTTTAATAATACTATAATGAATCTTACGGATATGAGTGGGAAGAGTTTGGCTAAGTTTTCGGGGGGGCAATCGACTAAGCAGGACAGGTTGAAGGCTAATCCTACTATTGCTATGTTTATTGCTCAGAAGATTGCTGAAGAGGCGCAGGATAATGGGATTACTGGGCTTTATGATAAGATAAGGGAGAGTACTGGGCAGAACAATCCTGGGCCTGGGACGCATGCGGCGATTAAGTCGTTGACTCGTGCTGGGTTTAAGATATTGAGTATTATGGAGACGACTAGGATTCCGAGGGGTGGGCCGAAGAAGAAAGGTGGGCGAAGAGGGAGGAGGGTTTAGGATAGGTTTAAAAACTAAATTCAATAAAAATTAAGATGATAAAGATACAAAATAATGATAAGGAACAGGGGAAGTTGAGTTTTGTTAGTGATATGAGTGTTGGTGTTGCTAATGCGATTCGTAGGAGTGTTGTTGAGATTCCGATTATGGCTATTGATGAGGTGGAGATAACTAAGAATGATTCGGCTTTGTATGATGAGATGTTGGCGCATAGGATAGGGTTGATTCCTGTTGAGACTAAGGGGAATAAGGAAGTTAAGTTTGCATTGAAGGAGAAGGGGCCTAAGATTGTTTATTCTAGTGATATGAAGCCGAGTACTGGGGTTGATTTGAAGATTCCGATTGTTATTTTGGATAAGGAGCAAGAGGTTGAGTTGGTTGGTGAGGCTAGGCTTGGGAAAGGGACTGAACATGTTAAGCATTCACCTGGATTGGTTTATTATAGGCATGATCTTGATGATGAGATTTTGGATTTTGTTAAGGTGGATGAAGAGGGCAAGATAGTTATTGATGAAGAGGATTTGGTGAATAAGGGGTTGAGTGAGGAGCAGATTAAGAAGATAAAAGCTGTTAAGGAGATTAATAATATCGTTTTTAATATTGAGAGTTGGGGACAGATTGATGTTCGTGAGATTTTTACTAATGCGATTGATGTTTTGCAGAGTAATTTGAAAGAGTTGGATAAGGGTGTTAAGTAGAATTAGCATAAGTTATATATAGTTATAGTGCTTGTGATTTCTAGAGGTTTATAAATTCATATTAAAAAAGAATGGTAATACTGCAGAACTTGTTGGGTTAAGCTTAGGTGATGGTAGTCTTACTAGAAGATCTAATTCTAATAAAGTAAGGTTTCAATTAAGAGGAGATTTATCTGAAGATAGACGTCATTATGATGATTATATAATTCCTTTGTTTAATAAAGAAGTTATGAATCCAATATTTTCTAGAGATGTTAGTATAACCTCTGATAGAAATAAAAATGTATATGGGCTTGCTTTAGAGACTACAAAGATTGAAAAAGAATTTAATAACATTGGAATCCCCAGTGGACGAAAAGGAGAATTATACATCCCTGATTGGATTAAGGAAAATAAAAAATATTTATTAAGATTCTTAAGAGGATTTATGGATACTGATGGAAGTATCTCTTGTCAGAGAAACTATTCTATTAAGAACAATAAATATCATACCCAAATTAGAATTTATTTGGCTTGTACCTCTAAGAATATGATGAAAGAGATTAGTAAATTATTGAATAATCTAAACTATAGGTTATTGTTTAGAAGAGGAAAAAGAAATCTTCCATTTAGGGATATTTATAGAGTAACTCTATCTGGAGAAATCCAAACAAATAAATGGTTTGAAGAAATTAGATCTAGAAATCCTAAACATTTTACCAAATATTTTGTTTGGAAAAAATTTGGTTTTTGCCCTCCTTATACTACCCTGGATGAAAGAGTAAAAATACTTAAAGAGGGAGTACCGCCTTATGATTATTACAAGCGGAGATTTCAGAGCGGTCAAATGAGCATGGATGAGGTCCATGTGGCTTAGTGCCTTCGAGGGTTCGAATCCTTCTCTCCGCATATAAGAAGATTTAAATACCCTTAGAATCTAGAGAATTTACTGCAAGTTCCTGAAAACACAAGAGTTTTCAGGCTTTACAATTTACTTTCACTTTTGAAATTGTAGATACAGCGTTGAGCAGAAGTTGATTACTTCTGTTTGATGTTAAGATTATTTGTGGGAAGATGATAATATGATAAGTAAAACACAATTGGCGAAAAGGATAAGGAAGAAGATGAATCCTGAGATAGTTGAGACTATTGAGTTGGCTAAGAATGGAGGGCATATGGAATTGGCTAAAAGGTTATCTGGGCCTCGGAGTAATTATACGAATGTTAATTTGGATGAGTTGGCTAAGGTTGAGAGTGATAAGGTGTTGGTTGTTGGGAAGGTGTTGGGTAGTGGTGAAGTGGATAGGAAGATTGGGATTGCTGCGCTTGGGTTTTCGGAGCAGGCTAGGGAAAAGCTTGAAAAGGCTGGATGTGATCTTAAAACTGTTAAAGAAGCGCTTGAGAAAAATAGTAAACTTGAAGGAGTTAAAGTAATTTAAAATGGCAGAGGATAAAATGGAAAAGAAAAATGATAATAGAAAGGAAAAGAAGAAAATGAATGAAGTGGATAAGAAGATGAAAAAAATTATAATTGATGCAGAGGGTGCGGTGTTTGGGAGAGTTTGTAGTTTTGTTGCTAAGAAGGCTTTGGAGGGTAATGAGATGGTTATTGTTAATTCGGAGAAGGTGGTGATCACGGGGAATAAGAAAGATATAATTGGGAAGTATGATGCTTTGAGGAAGAAAGGGGGGCATTCGCAGAAGGGGCCTAAGTATTCTAATGTTGCGTATATGATGTTGAAGAAAGGTATTAGGGGGATGTTACCGGATCATAGGAAGGGCATTGGGAAACAGGCGTTGAATAGAGTCAGATGCCATAATGGCATTCCAAAAGAATTTGAAGAGGAAAAGGTTTTAAAAATAAGTGCTCCTAAGACAATTAAGTCTAGGACTCTTAAAGAGTTGAGGGGGACGATATAGAGAAAATGGAAAAGGAAAAATTGACTATAAGTGGGAAGAGAAAGACTGCGATAGCTAAGGCTACGATTAGTAAGGGTGATGGGCAGATTACGATTAATAAAATTCCCTATGGTAATTTGGATATTTTTAAGAAGTTGAGTATTAAGGAGCCAGTTGAGATTGCTAAGAAAGTGTTGGGTAAATTTGAATTTGATATAAGGGTTAATGCTAAGGGTGGAGGGAGTGAGAGTCAGATTGAAGCGAGTAGATTGGCTATTGCTCGTGCATTAGTTGAGTTTACTAAGAATGAAGAATTGAAGAAGGCATTTGTGAGTTATGATAAGAATTTGTTGGTTGCAGATACTAGAAGGAAGGAAGCATATAAGCCTGGAGATAGTAAGGCTAGAAAGAAGAGGCAGAAGTCGTTTAGATAGTTTTGATTTTGGTTAGATATTCTATTGGCCAATTAGTAAGATTTATTAATAAAAGATATTTGTTATGATAAAGATGGTGTTGAATGGGATAATTAGTTATTTTCAAGGGATTATAGATAGTATCCCAGAGGATCAGAAGTTGTTTGTTAGTTTGGTAGTTTATACGTTACTTATTTTTATGTATGCTTTGTTCATTTGGAAGTTTTATAGGTTTTTGGCTAGTCGGGAGATTATTCAACTTAATTTAAAGCAGTATAATTATTCTGGGCATCCTGGAATTGAGAAGGTTTTTGCAGTGGTGCTTTATACGTTGGAGTATTTGATTGTCTTACCGTTTTTGGTTGTGTTTTGGTTTGCGATACTTTCGATATTTCTTTTGGTATTGTCTGAATCGCAGAATACTCAACAGATTCTTTTGGTTTCGGCGGCGATAATTGCGTCTACGAGATTGACGGCATATGTTAGCGAAGATTTATCGAAAGATTTGGCTAAGATATTGCCATTTACGGTTTTGGCAGCGTTTATTTTAAGTGCGAAATTTTTTGATGCAAGTAGTGTTTTAACTAAGATTTCGCATGTTCCAGGACTATTGGGAGAGATAGCAATATTTCTTGTTTTTATTTTTATAATAGAATTTATTCTTAGGGCGTTGTTCTCTTTTGTTGAGTTGATTAGATCTGGCAGGGATGATGAAGTAGAAAGTTGATGAAGTTAGGGATTAGTAGGGTTGTATAAGTCGTTGAGTTTATTGATTAAATTCGAAGTTTACAAC
>CAZOQD010000019.1:0-9500 GCA_964581925.1 Candidatus Woesearchaeota archaeon | reverse complement strand
GATCTGTGGTTATTTGAGTAGATGTAGCATAAGGATTCTCCGAAGACTTTTGAGGCACCGTAAAGGCCGGATGGTTTTGGTGAGTGGTTTTCGGATATCTTCTTTCCTAAGGGGTAGCCTCTGATGGCGTGGACGCTACTTGCGTAGATGACTCTTTGGACTTTTGCTTGTTTGGCTGCTTCGAAGACGTTGTAGGTTCCTTCGATATTTGGTTTTAGGATTTCTTTGAAGGTTGCTGATGGATTTGATTCGGCGGCTAGATCTAAAACAATGTCTATGTTTTTCATTGCCTTCTTAAGACTTGTTATAGATGAGAAGTCTATTTTTACTGTTTCGTAGTTTTTAATAGTTAGTTTTTTTCTGGACCCTAAAATGAAATCGTAATCTTGCTTGTACTTACTTTGATATTCTTCTAGAATTCCTGGGCCGACTCGGCCTGTTGCACCTAAGAAGAGAACTTTCTTTTTTTTCATGGATCACCTTTTGCTTGTGATAATAATGATGCGAGATATTTAAAGGTAATGTGGATGAGAGGAATTGGAAAGTTTTAAAAGAGGATATTTGTTTGATGTTAGATGGAAAAGGAAATAAAATGTAAGGATTGTGGGACTGAGTTTATGACTTCGGTGAATGCTAGGTATCCTCGGAAGTATTGCGATAAGTGTAGTTTGGAGAGGAAAGAGGCTTATGCGAAGATTGGGGAGATTAAGTTTGAGGATTGTGAGGATTGATTGAGGATAGTGAACAAATGTGTTTGGTTCGTCACTCTAATCTGTCCAGCTCATGTAACAAAGCTACATAGTACTTACCAAATTGTTCTTTTTCTGCCAGTCTTGTTGTAGAATCCCACTGATATCTTATGGGTAATTCTCCTAAATGTTCATCGTTCCTAGGCTCAAATATAGAACCACCTTTATCGAAATTATTGTGATTATGGGTTGTCCATATTCCACCCCTATTCAGTTCAAATTTGACATGATCATGAGAATCTTGAACGTATCTTGAGGGAACGCCCATATGACGCGCTAAAACTACTGCTAGTGTGGCAATACCTTTGCAATTTGCCCGATTATTCTTCAATGAGGTTGTAGGATCTATGTGCTCTTTGGTATGTGTAAAAATTGCTTCCCATCCCTCAAGTTTAGGCAAATGTCTAGGATTAGTATCTTCTGAATAAGGGAAAGTTTCTATGAATCTTTTGTATTTATCAAAATCCTTTAAATCTTTGAGCTGTTCAGGTACTCCAAAAGGGGCCCTACTTATTGGAAATTCTCTTGCTAGGCAAACAACAGTATCATAAGATTCAGTTGGTCCCGGGTTATCTATACCAATTGCATAAAAAATCTCTGCAGTGGTTACGGGTCTAAGATAAATATCCAAATCGGTATCTATTCCTATTCTATCTAATTGCATAGTGTTATTTTAAAACTTTATTATTTAAATTTATCTATATGTAATTACTTAAGGATAAGAACATGCGCCGTGGGACTCAGAAATTGGAAATTTCTGATCCTTCGATTCTGACGAATCTTCAGGGAATCTAACTCCTCGTTCGATTCGATGCGCCATGGGAATCCCACACAAATGTGTTCGGTTCTTACTTTTTAGTATTAATTAAATCTTTTAGTATGTTTCCAAAACTCCTCAAAATAAGCGTAAAATGAATCTGCGATATCTTGATCTTTGATCTCAATAGCTATCTCTTTGCTCTGAAGACCAATTACAATAACATCCTTATAACCAAAAAACCAAGCGGGCGTCTTAATATCTATATGCATATATCTTGAATCACAAAGTGCATAACTATTCCTATTCTTCAATACTTCTCTTGGGGTATCTTTATTAAATAGTAATCTACACTTGATTCCAGCCTTAACTCTTTTAAGATGATCTTTATTCCAATAGATATGATATTTTTCTTCTTGAAATTCGGGTATTCCTAGATAATAAAACTCGTCACCTTTTTTCAAAACAGTATACAATTTTTCATGAACTGTCTGAATTCCCTTGAATCCTTCATAAATTTGGGCCTTACTTTTTGGTGATCCTTGTTGCTTAGAGATTAATAAAGGTAATAGATCTATAACTTGATCTTTAGTATCTTCAAGAAAATTCTTCCTCTCATCAATATAATCAATTATTTTATTAGGCTGAGACGCTTGATAATACTTAGTCTTCTCTTTAACTATATAAGATGCCAATCCCTTTTCAATAAGCTTATTCAATATCTGAGGTGCTATGGATCTTGCCACCTTTGATTTTTCAATAATTGGGCCTGTTGTTGATGATCCTAACTCTAGCAAAGCTAAATATATTTTAGTTTCTCCATCAGTTAGTCCTGCCTCACGAAGGGCTGATATTTCCATAATAATTATAAATTATTTGCATATATAAATCTTACTACTTGCATACCAGTGGTGGTGGGATAATATTTAAGTACCCTTTTTTGTCAGACTTTTTATGGAATACAATATAGATCCTAAATTAATGAACGCTTTTAGAAGAAAGGAAGCTAGGGATGAAATGAGAGATAGAAATAAGGATAGCGAATTTACTAATAGTGACGAACTTGTAATAAGCTACAAACCAAAATATGATGCAGATTGTGGAAGGGAATTATTGAGAGAATTAAGAGAAAATAAAAATCCCGCCAAAGATATGTCTCCGGAAGAATTAGATATAACTATTGATGCTTTATTTGATTCTGCAGGATTATCATATGCGTCCAAGAATGTAATTCTTTTAAGAAAGGGAATTGGCGATTCATTTAAGTATACACTTGGTGAGGTGGCCCATATATTTAAAACAACTCCTGAAAGAATAAGGCAAGTCGAATCAAAAGCAATGAGTAGATTATCTGCTATAAGTAAATTGGAGGGATTTGTAGAAGGAGCACCTCATGAAGATTAAAATGGAAAGCATAAAACCTATGGAACTAGTAAAAGAACTAGACGCATTCATCATGGAATCATATCTAGATAGTAGAGGGTGTAGCACTGACGATCGTTACAATTTCTTAGAAGAAGAGATCTGGAAAGTAGATGAAGGATCCTATACTCCTATTGGTTATTTAAAATTGCCAGTACTTTCCAGAATAGATCAATATTCATATCCAAACACTGAATTAGGTCTTTTAACTCTTTTTAATGATAACTTCTTAGGTAATTCTAGTTACTCTTTATCACAAATATCTGGAGATCGTAGCTTTTTTGATGTATCTCTTCAGCATCTTGAAGATTGCATTACGGAAGATATTTCAAAAGAAGGAATAATAATAATTCAATCTGGAGATATTAATATTCCTTCATCTTCATCAAAGCCTGGGAATGTTGTTCGTAATCATATTTCCAAATTCTTTGAATTGTATAAAGAAGCAAAAAATGTATCTAAGAATACAGAGTCTATTAGATGTATTAAAAGATGTTTTACGGAGTATTAAGACATGCGCCATGGGACTCAGAAATTAGAAATTTCTGATCCTTCAATTCTAACGAATCTTCAGAGAATCTAACTCCTGTTTACCTATTTGCCCTCAACCTCTGAATTCCTTCAACAAAGATTTTATAATCCTCATCATCAAGTTCTTCTAGTTCTCCTAATTCAGCTCCCCCTGGGGCAAACATTATCTGATAATCAGGAGAGTTTTGAACAATTCTAATTGTTTCTGGCTCAACTATTTCTTCATTATGCCAGTTTCCTAATCTCTGAATAAATGCCTCTAACGGACTATTTTTTTCTCCCAGAACTCTAAGATTTCTTTGAGGGAATGCCACTTGATAGAAATGATTGAATTGTCCATGGTCTAAAGCATCATCAATAAATTCTGCTGGAAATCCTTTATTTTCGAGATATTCTCTTGAGATTATTCTTCTATAGGGATAAATTATTGTATTCATTTTAGCTTAAAAAGATTCAAATATTATTCTTTCTGATTTATAAAAATCTTTCGTAAATTCTATGGCTTTTTGTTCATCAAAATCTTTGCAGGTGTAGATGATTATTGAAAAGAATTTTTTGTTAGACCAGATATAGAGTGAGATTCCTGAGTCTATTAATGGGACGAATGCATCGAATCCTTGATTTTCTTCTTTTCCATCCCCTCCTGGAGAGAAAATAATTGGTTCTCCGTACATTCGAAGGTTTAATTCTTTTGTGATGTTGGTAAAATAATTTTCTATAGTTTCCTTGGATACATCTATGTTGAAGAAACCTTCTATTAGTAATCTTTTTCTTGTTATGTCCGGTGCTATATTTTCCATTTTAACTCCTCGTTCGATTCAATGCGCCATGGGAGAATCGAACTCCCGTCTTATCGTTGGCAACGATACGTTCTACCACTTAACTAATGGCGCGTGATGTTTTGAGTATGATATTAGGGTTTTTAATGTTTTTTATTTCTGAGAAAGAATTTATTTGCTGTCTTTTTATTTATTACTGTACTCTTGAAACATGATCTTATTAGCTCATTAGAAACACTTTTTTCGAAATAATAATTTTCCATATTTTTGGCTTTTATCTTTATGAATTTTGGTAATGAGGCAAAGTCTCCATCTCCACTTACCAAAATCGCTGTTTCATATTTATCTTCATAAGCATCCTTCAAAACATGTAAGGCCAGTAATATGTCATCTTCTTTAATTATGTGTGTTTCTTTTTCTCCTTTGAATCTCTTTTTTCTTTTACATAATATAACATGATATCCTAAACTTCTTAATCTATCAAACATTTTTTGTTGTTTAGAATATGTTTTTTTATTATATTGCTGTTTGAGAGGAGCATTGAAATAATACACATCAACAAGTTTCCTCTTACCGGTAATATTTTTTATGAATTTTTCGAAATCAAAATGAAGGTCAGAATATACAGGTCTAATGGATTTTATTCCGTAATGAAAATTAGGTCCGTCAATATACACAGAAATCCTCTTTTGATTCATTTTATAAAATGGCCTGCGTTGCAAAAGCAACGACAGGGAACACATAAGCGGGATTCTGATAATCAGATTAAGGCGGTCCCTGCAACCTTACTTAATTAAGATACTAGGAGTATATAAATTTATTCTTTTATTAATTTTTTATCTCAAATTCCCTGCAATCGCCGCGCTAAGTGCTGAGGGGAAGGTGACTATTATTGTTCGTTTGATGGCTAAGATCCAATTTAGGGTCCAAGGGGCTCTTTGGATTACTGTTAGTAAAAGGGCTACGATTAAGAATGAAATGATGTAGATGGTTATTATTCTTTTTAGTAAGTCGGTCCAATAGAAGTGGGGGATGTTTCTTGAGAAGTTTCGGTAGACGAAGATTGCGATAAAGAATAGGGAGATTATTAGAATGGCTACGATGTTCCACATTGGGAGTGTTTCGCCTAGGCGCCAGGTTTCTTCGGTGAATCCTATAGAGAACTTTGAAATAATGCAATTTCAATGTTCTCTAAGAGGAACTTTGCTGCGATTTCCTTCGGAAATGTCAATTATGCAAAGTTCTCTATGGGGACGGCTAAAAGTGTTGCACCGACAATTGCTTGAAGAATGTGTTTTACTCCGAATCTTGTTTTAGAAGGTTCCATTTGGCCTTTGAAAGTGGCGGTGTCATCGGATATTCGTTTTACTTTCTTTTTTGGGTTATTTTTACCTCTCTTTGTCAGACTCTTTTTTTTCATGATAATAAAGGGTAAGGCAAATTAATAAAGGTATTGAAGGGGGGGTTGGTTGGAATAATGAAATAGTAATGTTATGAAAGTTTTTATTAAAAATCCTTAACTAATGCTAACTTGTTTCCTTCAGAATCTTTGAAAAAGGCAGTTCTACCCCAGGGGAATTTTGTTATCTGGTTATCATCAACACTAATAAAATTGGGCATATTCTTATCAGAGAAGAAAATAATTCCTTTTTCTTTTAATTCACTTACTTCTTTATCTAAGTCATCAACATAAAATTCAAGTCCTGTTGTAATGCCACTGTGTAGATATAGGTGTATTTCAGCATCACCCACTTCTATTGCTGCCCAGTCTTTTTCTATTCTTCTACAAGATAGGTTTAATTTATTTGTGTAGAATTCAATGGCTCTTTTGAGATCTTTTACTTTAATGTCAATAATAATTTTCATGGTTAGATGATTGTTTGATAGTATATATTTTTAATGGATAGTTGTTTTAGGATACTATTTGTTACATAAATTTTGGACCATTTATTGAATAAAACAAAGGATAGTAGTTTATAAGATTTTAGTAAGATCATTCACCTTTTAATGCACTTAGAATATCTTCAGTAAATCTCATTGTATTTTTAATGTTTCCCCTTACCTTATTAATTGGGGTTGGACCAGGACTTTTTATTAAAATAGGAAATCCTGTATTTTGTGGAGTAGACTCCCATCCTGCTTGTTCAGAAGCTAGGTCTCCTAATCGAGTTACTGCCTTAATTGCTTCTTCTTTTGACATGCCATTAATAGTACTCACTAAAAGAGTTTTATCCATTGTTGAATAATCTAAACTAATTGAAGTATCTCCCTTATAGATTCCGCATTCTCCACCATCATATGCTACTCTTTGACCATGTATCTCAAATTCCATTTTCTAATTTTCTCAGAATAATCTTCTGAAGTGCTTTTCACCTCTAAATTACTATTTATTATCTATATTTAAATGTTTTGATGGGCCTACCAGCTCAGGTCTATATTTATGTTATAATCTTTATATAGATACTTAGATTTATTCTTTTGCACTATGACCTAGCTCACTTAATTGTAACCATACATAAGTTGAACCAGATTCTGGACAATTTCTTTGAACGTAATCATCTATTAATCGGCAAATTTCATCTTGCCTTTGAACACGTTCAGGATAACTAAAGGCTTTTATTTCTAGTTCTGTATCTGCAATTTGTGATGCGGCTTCAGGTACAATGGCTCTTAGACTTATCTCATCACTTCTTAATTCTCTATCTCCGCATGATAGCTCTTGCGCTGTAAATTCTTTTAGTCCAGAAAAGATGTCCTCTAGAAGTTTAACTCTTTCTCTACTTGTGTAAATATTTATTGATGGCATTTTTATTTGATAATGGACATGGGCCTACCAGCTCAGAAATTGGAAATTTCTGATCCTTCGGTTCTCACGAACTCTCAGGTGAACTAACCCTCTCCAGGTTCGATGAATGGGCCTACCAGGGATCGAACCTGGGAATACTCGGTGTAAACGAGTCAGTTTGCCACTAGCTTATAGGCCCTTATTATATTAGGCTAAAAGGTATCTTATAAAACTTTCTACTTATTTAGTTGCGGATAATATCGGTTTTTAAAGTTTTTGATTTTGGGATTTTGTTATTATTATTAAGTGGTGGTGAGGGGAAGGTTTATATAGTGGTTTTTTATGAAAATGTTATGACAGTAATTAATATGTTATCATTTGGAGAATCTGGAGTAGCTGTGGCTGATGAACAATCGTCTACTGAACTAAGAAAATATAATATAGCTCAGAAATTGAGACCTATTGGAAAATCTATTGTATATGGTGGAAGTGGGCCTTCTGATTTATTAACAGAGATTTATGATTTCTCAATTAAAGGGCTTGGAGAGAATCAGGATAAAGATTTGAGAAGTGTTTATGAATATATTACTAATATTGCATTATCTAGAAGAGATCGATTATTAGATACTATGTTAAAAGCAGAATTCTCGGGCTTAGGGATGGAAGATATTCAATCTGGAGTTTCATCGATTACTGGAAAACCATTAGACCAAGAATATAAATCTAGGTTACATAATGGATCTGAGGGAATCAAAAAAAATTTAAGTTTTGGAATTTTATTGGGCGGAATTGAAGATGGAAGGTTTAATGTTTATGGAATAAATGCTTATGGGAGTGGTTTAAAATCATCAAGAGGATTGGGAACAGATGGATCAGGGTCAGATGAATCTGATAAAGTAATTTCTTCTTATAAAACTAGTATACCAAGAGAAGAAACTGATAATATTGACCCTGAAGAAGGATTAATTAAGGTAATCGAAGCTACAAACTCATCAGTAAAAATTAATAATGGAGTCGGGGGAACGATTTCAATAGCCCATATTAGTGATGAAGGGATTAAGATGCCTAGTGAAGATAATTGTAGACTTGCTAGTGAGATTGTTAGTGCATATATTGAAGGTTTTATAGATCAAAATACTGTAAAAGGATTATTGAGACAAATTGTTCCTAATGAAGGGGAATTTAAAAAGATTGAAAGTGAATTTAGGGAATCTGTCCCAAACTGGAATGAACTAGACAGATTTTTTAGAGGATACAAACACTAAGCTTTAAATATAAACTTAAGTTTTAATAATAAAGAGTGGGTGATGATAAGATAAAATGGCAGAAGAAGAAAAAACGATTAACGACGCAGTGAGTCTAGACGACAAGAAATATCAGAGTCCTGAACTTCGTAAAGCCGAGATGCCGCAGGCTCCATCGAGTAAGGATGAGAAGGAGATGCAGAAGGTTCGGGAGGAACTTGATAGTTTTAAGAAATGGGTTTTGAGTAAGTATAAGTTTATTTCTGGGATTGGGATTATTCCGCCGCAGGCTGCGGAAATGTTTGATGAGGAGAACGAGCTTTCAGATGAGGAGAAGAAAGATAAGCCTATGCATTTACTTGTTGTTTTGCCTGATGATAAAGAGAAAGAGTTTAATGCGGTTAAGGTTGAGATTATTAAGAAACTGAAGGAGAGTAAGTTGAAGGTTTGGTTGAATATATTTTTGGAGATGGATTTGTGGGAGATTGCGATGGATAGTAAGTATCAGTTGATTGAGGCGATTGGGATGGCGTATCCGTTGCATGATAAAGGGATTCTTGGGGCGCTAAGGGTTGCGCAGATTCATAAGTCGCTTGTATTGAAGAAGTTTGAGAAGTATGTTTATAGTTATGTTCTTGGAGGTAGTTTGGTTCGGGGGGAGGCTGTGAAGACAAGTGATGTGGATGTTTATATTATAATTGATGATACTGATGTTAAGAGAATGCCTCGACTTGAGTTGAAGGAGAAGTTGAGGAATATAATTTATAGTTATGTTATGCAGGCTGGGGAGTTGGCAGGAGTTAAGAATAAGTTATCGCCTCAGGTTTATCTTCTTACTGAGTTTTGGGAAGGGGTTAAAGATGCTAATCCTATTTTTTATACTTTTTTGAGAGACGGTGTTCCGATTTATGATAGGGGTGGATTTATGCCATGGAAGTTGTTGTTGAGGATGGGGAAAATAAAGCCTTCGCCGGAAAGTATTGATATGTTTATGAGTATGGGAGATAAGACGCAGGAAGTTGCGAAGAGGAGATTGTTAGATATTGTTATTGGAGATATTTATTATGGGGTGTTGACTCCGAGTCAGGCGTTGTTGATGATGTATGGGTTACCGCCGACTAATGTTCGTGAGACTGTTGATGAAGTTAGAAGGATTTTTGTTAATAAAGAGAAGTTGCTGGATAAGAAGTATGCGGATATTTTGGAGGAGATTGCGATTAAGTATTTTAAGGG
>CAZOQD010000018.1:7941-9968 GCA_964581925.1 Candidatus Woesearchaeota archaeon | reverse complement strand
AGAGGATATTGACTGTTTAGCAGTATTTGGCAGGTATGCAAAGGGTAAACCTACAAAACATAGTGATGTAGATGTTCTCTGTATTAGTATTAATAAAGAGAAAGGGGAAGGCAAACTAAAAGGATTGAGATATGAAACAAATATTGAATTTACACCCGTTGTGATGTCAAGAACAGAGTTTGCAAAAATTAAAAAAGAAAATGAACAATTCTGGAATGATCTAGTAGAACACGGAATAATCTTTAAAGGATATGAACTCTTTTATTATTACGCTTATCTAAAATGAAAAAACCAATAAAATTTTACATACAAAGAGAATTGTTAGTAAAAGATGAAACTGTTAAAAAATTAGCTGAGGGATATTTAGAAAAAGCAAAAGACAATCTAATTACTCTAAAAATATTATCAGAAATCCAAGATGATAAAGAATTCAGGGAAAAATTAGACATCCCAAAAGATTATTCCACGTATGAATGGGTAGCAATCACTGGATATTATGCAATGTATACTGCTGCAATATCGCTATTGGCTAAAATTGGATATAGAAGTAAAAACCATTCTGCGACTTTATGTGTCTTAGAAGAATTTTTTGTTAAAATGAGAATCTTAGATGAAGATATTTTGATATTACTTAAATCAGCAATGTTTCATAAAAAAGAGATTGAAAGACTATCTGATGCAAAACATAAAAGAGAAATTGCTCAATATAGTATAACAAAACAAACAACAAAATCTATTGCAGAAAAAATAAAAAAAGATGCTTATGATTTTGTTGATAAATGTGATGAGATAATTGATAAAATGAAATAAACTTCAAAGACTTATATTTATTATTAAACAAAACAAAGTAATCTATGCTCCTAATAAATGTCCTAAAGCGGTCTCACCTCAGCAGGAGCATTCCTATTTCCCCCAACAAATCTTTAAATATCAACCAACTTTCCTCAACCCATGAAAAACGAGGAAACCTTAACATCAGAAAGCAATTTATCTACCAAACCAAACCCCCCCTACCTAAAAATCCTCCAAGCCCTCCAAGAACTCCCCTTCAAAACCGGGAAAAAAACCCTAATAGACATATTAAGAGGAAAAGAAACCCAAAAAATAATGGAAAACAAATTCTACACCTTAAAATCTCACAATTCATTACCCATACTAGAACAAGAACTCTCAGAACAAATCGAAACCCTAATCCTCAACGGACTAATAAAACAAGTCGCAATAGATACAAACAGATTCATGAAACTCCTAGAAATAACCCCCAAAGGAATAGAAGAACTAAATAACCCAACTCTCTACAAAAAACAAATCTCGCATTCTTTCAACGAAGAAGAAACAAACATCACCGAAAATGATCTAACCATCTTCAACGAATTCAAAGAATTCTTATATAACTACAACCTCGAACAAAAAAAAGCAATAACAAGCCCTTCCAAAAACATCCTCTGCATCGCCGGCGCAGGCTCCGGAAAAACCTCTGTCCTAATCAAGCGTATAGAATTCCTAATTAAATACAAATCAATCAACCCAGAAAAAATCCTAGCTATAACATTCACAAGAAAAGCAAAAAACGAGATGCTTAACAGGCTATCAAAAATTCCTGAAGCCGAACTAGTCAACATACATACTTTCAACTCATTCTCAGAAAAAATCCTACAAAAATACAATAATCAAATCTACGACAAACCAACAAACATCTTAACCTACGGAGACAAAATAACAATCCTAAACCTTGCCCTAAACAAAATGAACCTCTCAAAACAACAAGCCCTCAACATCTACTTCCAAAACAAACAAACCTTCAAAACCCCCGAACAACAATTCAACATCTTCCTTAACGATTGCTTCTTCATAAGAGATTACTTCAAAGCCAAAAACAAACAAATCCAAGAATCAGAATTCATAACCACCGAACTAAAACACAAAACAAGCATAAGAATGATCATAGAACTAACAAACATCATAGAAGCCTACATGAGAAAAAACGGCCTAAGAACATTCGGAGATCAAGATCGGAAAGCACACGT
>CAZOQD010000018.1:0-7931 GCA_964581925.1 Candidatus Woesearchaeota archaeon | reverse complement strand
TTACTAGACACAATCAAATTCCTAACCAACAACCCTCAACACATTCCCGAATTCGACCACATCTTAATCGACGAATACCAAGACATAAACTCAACCCAAATCCAATTACTAAACCTCCTAAACCCAGAAAACCTCTTCGCAGTCGGCGATCCACGACAATCAATCTACGGATGGAGAGGTTCCAACATAAACTACATCCTAAACTTCCAAAACCAACACAACCCAGCAGAAACAATAACCCTAACCAAAAACTACCGTTCCAAAAAACAAATAATAAAACTAATCAACGAATCAATAACTCATATGGGTTTCAAAGACCTAGAATCAGATTCAACCGAATCCTCAAACATCCACTTACTAGACTTCAAATCAGAAGACGAAGAACACGACTTCATTCTAAACCAACTCCAAAAACCAAACAACAAAACCACCTTCATCTTAGCCAGAACCAACAACCAACTCAACGAACTATCAAAAAAACTAAACCAACTAGAAATCAAACACCTAATGAAAACCGACGACAACCCAGCAAACGGAAACACCAATAACGGAAACGGAAACAGAAATGGCAATAACAACAACCCCTTGTATTCATCCATATCCAATCAAGATCTAACTCTCGCAACTATCCATTCCATAAAAGGCCTAGAAGCCGACACAGTTTTCCTAATCGGATGCACAACCCAAAACTTCCCCTGCCGAGGCTCCGAACACCCAATCATAGAAATGGTCAAAGTAGAAGAATACGACAAAGAAGAAGAAGAACGAAGACTATTTTACGTAGCCATGAGCCGAGCCAAAACAAACCTCTATCTAACATACTCAAAAAAACCCACCTATTTCATAAAAGACAACATGATCAAAATAATCAAAAACCTCCCAGTCTCAAAAAATCAAACATCAACCAAAAAAGAAGAAACAACTCAACCTCTAACCAATGAAGACCAAAACCTAAACAACAAACTAAAATCCTGGAGAAAAGAAACAGCAACCGAACAAAACCTCCCAGCCTATTGCATTATCAATAACAAAACCATAGAAGAAATAACAATCAATAAACCCCAAGACTTCCACGACCTAGAAAAAATCCACGGCATAGGAGAACAAAAGATAGAAAAATATGGGAGTCAGATTTTAAGGATCATAGAAGAGAATGAATAATCACTCCCTCGCAACCCGCCACATCACCTCAAAATATTTCCTATAAGCATCCGCAATCTCCTTCTCCCTAATCGCAATAACAATCGGATCCTTAGCCCACAAAACAATAGCAGTCTTATTCCCATAAATATTCACCGCCACAGGACTCGCATATTTCTTCGGCAAATAACGAATCTCCGAAAACGGAATATCCTTTATCTTATCATCATAAGCAATAATCCTCACCTTAATTTTCTTCTTCTTCCTTTTCTTATCATACCACTTAAAATAAAACCTCAAAATCTCATAAGCATCACCACTCGCCCCTAAAATCAATATCTCCTTATAATTCAACTGATCCTCAAAAATAGCCTTCAACCCCTGCTTCCCCTTATAAAAATTAGTCTCATTCTTTTCCTTCTTATTATCATACCTAACCAACAGATCACTAACAACCGGCTTCAACATCTCTTCCCTTTCATGAACCATCTCAATCAATCTATCCGGCTTAGAAGCCTCAAACTCCCTCCGATTATTTTTAAGAATATAACCCACAAGCCCTTTCTTTATCAACATCTCCGTAACATCATAAACACTCCTTCTATGCAACCCAGTTAATCTAGAAATACGACCAGCAAGCAAAGGCCCATTATCAATCAATGCCAAATAAACCTTACTCTCACTCTCCGTCAATCCTATTTCTTTCAACTCATCCATCACAAAAACACCAACATTCACAATTATAAAAACCTTGTTATTGAGGTGATATCCATCACCTCATAAATCTATAAACAAAATCCTATTCAAAATCTCATGACAGGAAAAAAATCATTTTTCAATGAAAGAACAACTGCAGAAATAAGAAAACTTAATCTTAGTTCAGGCTACAATCACAATGATTTAGTACAAAGAATCGATGATCTAGACCCCACCAAAGATGCATTAGGAATAAGAACTCTCCTGATCCCAAGTAGATTTAGAAGAAGAAACACAAGCGCACAAGCTTCAAGAAAATGCTACAAACACGGAAGTTTAATAGCTCTAACACAACCTACTGGATTAAAAGAATCCTATGAATGGGCAGACATACCTCTAGATTTAAGAGCAGCTTCTTTCGCACATCTCTCCAAAATGGACCAAGCCCGTATCAATTATCTCGGTTATTCATTCAGACCTGTCTTCGGAAGAGACAGAGAAAAAAGAATTGTACCTTTTGTAAACCTAGCAGAAGGAGCAAGAATTTTCACATACGCAGAAACCCATTCAGCATTTAGACAAAAAAATATTCAAACAGATAAAATGGAAGCAAAAAAAGGAATAAAAGTGGAATCATACCAAAACTCAAAAAGAGTTTTAAGAGAAGGGGCAAGCGTTGTAGTAAATATACCTTCCAGATCCAAAAAGAAACCAAAATATAAATTCAGATTATCTCATGTACCTTATGTTCCTAATTCTCCCGGCAGTGATTCTAACTATGGCCTTGCAGTATCCCTAAGCTTAAAACCAACCCTAACCTCAGAAATAACAGAACAAGAAACAGAAAAAGAAGCAACAAACCAAAGAACCGAACACACAAAATATGACATGAGATATACTTATCAACAATCAAGAGATCAAAGCGGCATAATAAGATTCTCTCCCCAAGATGTTGCAGGATATCTAGGAGTTATCAAAAGACAACTTACAGAAGAACACAATATAACTGGACTAACTTTCAATCCCTTCGCACTACCCTCAAAACACCAAGCAGAATTCTACACAAAGCTATGTAACAACGTCCTTGCATTTGATCCTAATCTAACAAGCAAACACAAATTAAGAAAACTTCACTTAGCAGAAAAATCAATTCTACTAGGAAGAGCCATAGGACATTTTGGACATGAAAATTTCGCTTTCTGGGACCCAGTTAGAGACGGAATCTATAGCAGTTTTAATTGGAAATAGCTAAGCTACTTCTTCCCCTTACCAGCCTTCCCCTCAATAAACTTCCTAAAAAATTTAAACTCACTCAACAAATCAGGAATAGCCCAAATAAAAGCAACAAACCCAATCAAAAAAATATAAATACTATAAGTCTCAATCGTCTCCCCAATAAACGGCCTCCCAGTCAAAGAAAAATAAATTATAGAAATCCCAACATAAAACAAAACCACACTAAGAAACTTCCCAATTATCTCCTTCGGATCATGAATCATCCTCTTCTCAAAAACCAAAACCAACAAATAATAAACCAAAAACAATCCAACCACAATCAAATAACCCAACGATATCATCTTAACTATATTAATCCAATTTTACTTAAAAAATCTCTAGCTTTTTTCTTAAAACCAACACCCTTCCCAAATTTCCTCCGAAACAATAATGAACTTGAATTAAGCTGACTCTCAACCAACTCCTTTTGCTGATCAAAAAGAGAATTATCTTTATAAATTTCATTAGCATACAACACAACATAATCCAAATCTCTAACCGGCTTAGTAACAATTTTCATTTTAACTCCTTCCTAACAATACTCTCGTATTCTTTAAACTTTTCGTTTTTCAATATATCTTTAAAAAAAGTCCTTAAATGTATCGCATCAGCAATATCTTTCTCACTCGCCAAAACAATTTCCTTATATAAAATCTCAAACTCCAATGGAGGTATCTTAAATTCAAAATCACTAATTTTTATCTTTTGAGGATGAGAAAACTCAAAAAACTTAGCCTCCTTAGTTTCATCAATAGGAATAAATTCAATATTTGGAAACATTTCATCCACCCTCGCAAATCTTATATTATTCATATTTTCTACATATTCATAAACCTCCTCAAAGGAATCCCCTTGATAACACCAAAAACCATTTCCAACCAAATCACCAAAAAATCTTCCAAAATCTTCCTTACCCATAACAGGAAAAAGCACATCAATATCCTCTGTTCCACGAGTTCTTCCAGTTGAAATACTAACAAATCCACTAACAACCAAATAATCACTATACTCTCTCAATACTCCAAGAAAATCCTTCAGAAACAAATCTAACTTATTCAACTCCCTATTAACAACAATAGTTTCCCCATCAATATAATATCCTTTTTCTTTCATAAAAAACCAAGGTAACAAAATTATTTATATATTTCTAAACCAAAATATAACCTATTTTATATACCCCCCCTTCTGCAAATTCCACAATTTCTTATACTCCCCAGGACGAGTAATCAACTCCGAGTGCTTACCCTCCTGAACAATCTTCCCATTCTTAAAAACAATTATCCTATCAGCATTCATAATCGTACTTAGCCTATGCGCAATTATTATCGAAGTCCTACCCTTCAACAACTCCTTAAGATCCCGCTGAATCTCACTCTCCGTCTCAGAATCCAATGCCGAGGTAGCCTCATCCAACAACAATATTTTCTTATTAGCCAGTATCGCACGCGCAATAGAAACCCTCTGCTTCTCCCCTCCACTAAGCCTAACTCCTCTCTCACCAACAACCGTCCTCTCCTTATAAGGAAACTGTCCAATTATTTTATCCAACTGCGCAAACCTAATCGCATTCATAACCTCCTCCCTACTAGCATTCGGACTCGCAAACTTAATATTATTATACAAACTATCATCAAACAAAATACACTCCTGCGGAACAATACCCACCTCCCCTCTAACCGACTCCTGCTTATACTCCTTAATATCAACCCCATCAATCAAAACCTCTCCCTTATCCACATCATAAAACCTTTTAAGAAGCTTAATCAAAGTCGTCTTCCCACTACCTGAATGCCCAACCAACGCAACCTTCTCATTACTCCTAATCTTCAAATTAAAATTCTCAAATATCTTCCTCTTCCCAAAATTAAACCCAACATTCTTAAACTCTATCGAACCATTATTAATCTTAAGATTCCCCGCATTAGGTTTATCTTTAATCTCATTATTCAACTTATTGTACTGAAACAATTCCTGAAAATCTGCCATCGCCCTATAAAACCCCCTCAACCCTCCAACAAACGCAAACATATAAATGATGAGACTTAAAAAAGTCGTATAAATAAACACCAAAGTTCCCAAACTCAACCTTCCTTCTAGAAATCCCAACATGGTAAAATAAACCAACAAAATAGTCCCCAACCCCAATATAACCGCCTGCCCAACTCTCATCAATCTAAAATAATCCCAATTTCTCAAAAAACTCAACCGCGTCTCCTCGCTCAAGGACCTATACTTATTCTTAATCATCTTCTCCTTACCATAATTCTTAATTGAATCCACATTCGTAAAAAAATCCGCCATATTCCCTTTCTCAATATCCTCCTTAATATTCGCATCTATACTCGACTCCTCTTGCAATCTTTGAATATAAATGCTATAACTTATATGAGCAAAACACGTACCAATTATAATCACCACCGCAGAAACATCAAAATAACTAACACTTATTATTATAACGAGCAACTGAAACGCCAACGGCACAAAATTAAAATGTATCAACTCCGCCATTCTCTCCATCGCACTAGTCCCTCTTGTAAGCCGAGAGATCAAACTACCAGTCTTATGGGTCGTATGAAAATTATGATCCAAATCCAAAATATGTCCAAAAAATCTCCTTTTCATATCAACATTAGTCCTCAACATTAACCGTTTAATCAAATGAGGACGAAACCAGTACAAAACCACACTAACTCCAAAAAGTATCAGATAATAAAAAAACACCACCCACAACGAACTAACAAAAGCCCCCTTCCCAATCTCACCCGCCTCAAACAACCCTCCATTATCTATCAACAACTTAAGCAAATACTTCTCCCCCAAATTCTTAATCTCAAGCAACAACCCAACCAAAAGCAACAACCCAAACAACAACTTATACTTCTTAAGAAAACCAAAATACAATCCCAAATTATACTTAAATTCTATATCCTTCGTAGACGTTATCTTCGGCATTTTAAATATTCCTTTTATTTCACAAAAAAGTTATAAGCGCTTATTAAGTTAACTGAAAAAAATATTAAAACTATAAAAATAAACCACCATTAAAATCCTAAACAATCTCCCCAAACCCAATCAATCTCCAGTGCCCATTAATATTCCTAGCCAACCCAACACTATCTCCTTTAATCGGCACAACCGAAATCTTCAACCCCAACTCAATCTCTCCCTTGCCAAGCTTCTCAATCTTCCCAACAGTAATCGTAGTATTAATAGAAAGCATCAAATTCTCACTCATCACTAAATCATCAACCTTACTTACTTTCTCTTCCCCCAAAACATTATCAAACAACTCATATTTTATTTTAACCTTCTCACTAATTCCTGGCAATCCTCCAACTCTCGAAGCAATCGAACCAGACAACGAATCAGTCTTAGTCAAAGTATTATCCAACTCAGTCTCAAACGCCAAACTCCCTCCAGGCCCTGCCTCTTTAATCCCATAACTCCCCCTATAAATACTAACAATCTTGGTCTTAAGCGATTTGTAACTAACCTGATTCGCATGCTTCTCCATAATTCCCGGCTTAATTTCAATCTCATCCCCAACCTTCAACCTACCCTTCTTCAAAATCCCTGCAATAACCCCGCCATTCAACCCCGCTATCTCACTCCCAGGTTTATTAATATCAAAACTCCTAGCAATCAAAAACTCAGGCTCACTCTTATCATCTCTCTTAGGAACCTCAATCTCAACCAACAAATCCTTAATCGCCTCAACATTAATATTCTGCTGAACCGAAACCGGAACAATCGCAGAGTTTTCAGCAATACTCCCTTTCAAAAACTTCTTAATATCATTATAACTCTTAAGCGCCTCTTCCTTACTAACCAAATCAATCTTATTCTGAACCACAATTATCTTCCCAACCTTCTTAGCCTGCAACGCAACCAAATGCTCCTTCGTCTGAGGCTTTATCCCCTCATTAGCCGCAATAACAAGTATCGCCACATCAACCAACGCAGCCCCACTCAACATAGTCGCCATCAACATCTCGTGCCCAGGACAATCCACAAAACTAACATACCTCTTCTTACCCCCCTTCTCCAACACCACATCCGCATACCCCAACTTAATCGTAATCCCTCGCTTCAACTCCTCACTATGAGTATCCGCAAACTTCCCCGTAATCTTCCCCAACAAACTAGTCTTCCCATGATCGATATGCCCAACCATCCCCACATTTATCATTTCCATTCCTTCAATATTTTCAATCTTATCAGTTTTAGCCATAGAAAATTAAACAGTATTGGGTTTAAAAAGCTTTACAGAAAACCTTATAAAATCCTAAGACATATAACATCATGGAGAAAAGCAAATTTGATTATGAAGATAACTACGACAGATTATTTATTTCTTGTAAAAAGGAGAATGAAGTAATTGAAGGCAGTGTTCGTTTATTGAATATGGTATTAGATATCACTACTGAAAACAGAGTTGCCAATATTGAACTATTTGATGCTTCAAAATACTTACAATCACTAAACATTAATTCAGGAATCCTTAATAACCTAACAGAAGCAAGGTTTATCTTGCAGAAAGTAAACGATGGATACCACATTATCATTATCCTAAAAGCTGGCGAGAATGTGGTAAGCGTTCCATATAACATCTACTACCCCAAAAAACAAACCATTCTCACTTCTAACTAAACCTTTGTTTTATGTTTCTCTTATATTCAATTGCATGGACAATTTTCAATCGATCAACCTCTGGTATCATCGCAATAGCAAAATAATGATTCTCATCAAGCTCATAAAATAATTCTCACCCCTCATCCCCATATTTAAGAATCTTAGTCTCAATTACAAATACCTTCCCA
>CAZOQD010000017.1:0-10139 GCA_964581925.1 Candidatus Woesearchaeota archaeon | reverse complement strand
CCCAATCAGTAACATATAAATACTTTTCATATTCTATTATATAAAAGAGGAAAATGAGAGTTGCAATAAACGGTTTTGGTAGAATAGGAAGAACCTTATTCAGAATAGCATTCAACGAAGGAATAGACATAGTAGCCATCAACGATGTCCACGGACCAAAAAACTCAGCATATCTATTAAAATACGATACCGTCTATGGAAGATACAATAAAAATATTACAATAGAAAAAAACAATATTATTGTAGACGGTAAAAAAATCCCAATACTTTCTGAGAGAGATCCTTCAAAACTACCTTGGAAAAAACTCAATGTGGATATTGTCTTAGAATCAACAGGAATCTTCAGAGAAAGAAAACAACTCAACCAACACAAAAAAGCGGGCGCGAAAATAGTTATCCTAACTGCTCCATCAAAAGGAAAACAAAATCCAGACATAACAATAATCAAAGGTGTAAACGACAACAAACTTAACAGCAAACACAAGATAATCAGCATAGCCTCTTGCACAACAAATTGTTTAGTTCCAATCGCAAAAATATTAAACGATAAATATAAAATAAAATGGGGAATGATGACCGCAATCCACGCCTACACAAACGATCAAGCGCTCCAAGATTCATCACACAAAAAACAAAGAAGAGGAAGAGCAGCAGCCCAAAATATAATCCCAACATCAACCGGTGCTTCTGAGAGTGTTGCAAAAGTCATACCCAGTCTCTTAGGAAAAATAAAAGGAATAGCAGTAAGAGTACCAATAGTAACCGGCTCACTTCTAGATCTAACAGTAGAACTAAAGAAAAATTTCACAGTAAATCAAATAAACAACGAATTCAAAAAACAATCAGAACAACAGATGAAAGATGTTCTAGGATACTCAACAGATCCATTAGTATCAAGCGATGTTATAGGGGATACCAGATCGGCAGTTATAGATTCTCTATCAACAGAAAAGGACGGAAACTTAGTAAGAGTTTTAGCATGGTACGACAATGAATACGGATACTGTTCAAGAGTCATCGATACAGTAAAAGAACTAGAAAGATTACACTGATTTATGGTATACAAAAATTTCAAAACAATAAACGACCTCAAATTGAAAGGAAAAACCGTACTTTTAAGGATAGACATAAATTCTCAAATCAAAAATAATAAACCCGTTTTATCAAATAGAATTAAAGAACATTCAAAAACAATCTCTTTGTTAAAAAAACAAAAAACAAAAATAATCACCATAGCATATCAATCACGCCCCGGAAAACCCGACTTTACTTCTCTAAAAAAACACGCAACATTAATCAACAAACAAACTAAAATAAAATTCATCCCCGACATAATTGGAAAAAAGTCCAAAAAAGCAATAAAATCATTGAAAGAAGGAGATGCAATTCTACTCGAAAACATAAGATATCTAAAAGACGAATATAATCCAGGTAACAATAAAATAACAAAATTCTTCAAAGATAAATTTGACATATACATTAACGACGCATTTTCAATTTGTCATAGGAATCAAACAAGCATAACTCAACTCCCAAAACTAACTGAAAAAGCAATCGGCCCCGTTCTTGAATACGAAATAAGAAACATAGATAAAATTAAAAACAATTTATCCAACTCACTATTTATTTTAGGTGGAAATAAAATTGAAGACGTTCTACTACTAATTAAAAATAATAAGAGCAATAAGATTCTACCAACAGGAATATTAGCATTACTAGTTCTCAAAGCAAAAGGGTACGATCTAGGAAAAAAACAAACCAAATTACTAAAAGATCAACTAAGACTAATCCCAAAAATAAAAAAACATTTAAAAAACATAAAAACCCCAAAAGATCTAGCCTTCAACATAAATGGCAAAAGAAAAGACATACCAATAAATGATTTCCCAATAAACAATCTAGCACACGACATTGGAATGCAAACAATTAAAGATTACGAAAAAGAAATTAAAAAAACAAAGAAAATATTCTGGAAGGGAACTGCAGGAGATTGCTCGAAAAAACATTTTGACATTGGAACTAACAGATTATTAAAGGCAATGGAAAAATCCAAAGCATTTTCAATTGTTTCTGGAGGACATTCCGAAACACAAATAAACAAACTAGGAATAAACAAAAAAAAGCTAGGTTACGTTAGCCTTTCCGGAGGCGCTTTAATCCATTATCTTTCAAATAAAAAACTCCCAGGATTGGAGGCCTTAAAAATAAAATGATATTTGATGTAATTACAATGGGGAGTGGCCTCGTCGACATATTCACACCCATCGAAGCCAAAGAAAACAATAAATACATCCTTATCCCATCTGGTTCAAAAATACCCATCAAAGAAACTCTAGTAACAAGCGGTGGAGGAGGAACAAACACTGCGTGCTCCATATCAACCTTAGGTCTAAAAACCGGATTCATCGGAAAAATCGGATCAGGCCATAACAGCGAAATAATACTAAGAGACTTGGCAAAATGTAACATAAGTTTTTTAGGAAAAAGATCAAACCTGCATACTGGATACTCAATAATCCTAGAAGGAGAAAGAAAAAACCGAACAATATTAACCTTTAGAGGTGTAAGTAACACTCTAAAATATTCAGAAATCAACCTGTCAAAAATAAAAACTGAATACATCCATTTTACAAGCGCTAATAAAGACCTATTAAACTCTCAAGCAAAACTAGTAGATTTTTGTATAAAAAACGAAATCAAAATTTCAGTAAATCCTAAAATAATCAAAAAAGGAAAACCCAATAAAGACCTAAACAAAATAATCAAAAACGCTCACATAATAAGCATGAACAAAAGCGAGGCTTTAAGCTTTGTAGGAAAATCAAAATTTTCAAATTTATTCCAGAAAATCCACAACAAAGGCCCAAAAATAGTAATAATCACCGACGGCAAAAACACTGGAGGAGTTTCCGATGGCAATTACATATATTGGTTTAATCCCCCAAAAATAAATTCTGAAGAATGCACCGGTGCAGGAGATGCATTCATAAGCTCATTCTTATCTGGTCTAATAAAGCTAAAGAACATAGAAAATGTAATCAAACTAGCCGTAGTAAATTCCTCTTCAGTCATAAAAAATCGAGGAGCAAAAAACGGTCTTCTCACCATGAGCAAAGCAAAAACATTAATGAAAAAAACTCATATTAAGATCACTAAAGAAAAAATCTAATAATTTTTTTACTTCTTCACTTTCCTATCATCCCTTCCAAAACTTCCCTAGGATCTTCAGCTTTCATCACCGCCGAACTAACCAACACTCCCTTACATCCCAACTCCCCAGCCTTCTCAACATCCTCCCGAGAATTCACCCCCGCCCCACACAACGGATCCACTTTACTCCCATCAAACATCTTCACAAAACTCTCAACCTTATCTGGATAATTAGTAATCGGATCTTTCGTCCCAATCAACTCAGGTATTTCATAAGCAATCGCAAAAACCTCCAACTCCTTCAACTCCCCAACCATCTCCAAATCCTTAACACAAACAACAACCTTCAACCCTTCACCATGACATTCCTTAACAGCTTTCTTTATCTCATCTAACGAAATAGGATGATCATTATGATTCAACAAAGTACCGCTGGCCCCAGCACCCTTAGTAGCCTTAACACCAAGAAAACCCTCCTCATCATTAAAACCATCAACATGCTGAGAAAAAACCTCCAACCCAGTCCCCTCACTAACCTCCTTAATATTTGCCGAAGGCACCACAACAACAACTCCCAACCCATCCATCTCCCGAGCAAAACCCAACACTTCCTTACCTTCCTTTACATTTTTAAAATTCACAATTATCATTTTATTTTCTTATCTCTCCTCTTACCCACTTTCACCTTCTTACTATCCTTCAACTTACTCCTACCAAATATTATCTTCCTAATCTCCTCACTTATCTTCAAGGGATCTTCATTCTGCCAAACATTCCTCCCAACAGCCAATCCAACACAACCCGCATCCATAATCTCCCTAACCTGTTCCAAAAACTTTTTATCACCCTTCTTAACCCCTCCAGCCACCACAACCTTCGTCCTTCCAGCAGATTCAACCGCCCACTTCAAATCCCCACGATTACCCCCATACTTCAACTTAACAATATCAGCCCCCAACTCCAACCCAGTACGAGCCGCATACGAAATCATCTTCCTAGAAACATCATTCTTAACCGCCTTTCCTCGAGGATAAATCCAAGTTATAACCGGAAGCCCTAACTTTCTCGCATCATTCTCAATCTCATCAAAATCCTCAAACATCTCACCCTCCAAGGCACTCCCAATATACAACGTATAACCCACCGCAACAGCCCCCAAAGCCTTAGCCTCCTCAACCGAACAAACAGGCTTACTAATAGGCTCACCTTTCCGAAGACCTGTCCTCCCATTCAACTTAATAATCAAAGGAACCCCAGACTTCTCAATTTCCTCACCATACCTCTCCGCAATCCCCTTATGAAACACAACCCCTGTATACCCTCCTTTCTTCGCAATATTAATAATAAACAACGGATCAACATTCCGATCATCAAAATCTGAATCCGGTCCATGTTCTAACCCCTGATCATAAGCAAGAAACATAGCTCTACCTCTCCTCATAATTCGCCCAAGATTTTTACTAACCATTTTAACCTTTATAATAACAATAATAAGCAATAATCCAATTATAAATTCTTCTATAAACAATAAATATTATTGGCTATACTTTAATCTCCTTCCAAACAATGTCAATCGTATCAAAATATTTCTTAGTAAATTCAACAGCTTCATTTACAGAAAATTCTTTACAAGTATAACAATCAACAGTAAACAAAGGAGGAGTTGTCTCATAACTATAAAAATGAGCTCCAGATGTTTTCCAATGAATCCAGCCCCCATACCCATCTTCATGCGCTGTATAAGCTACCGGTTCAGATAAGACAACCATACCTACAACCTTAGATAATGCTTTCAAATATTTCTTTATTTCGTCAGGTTTAACTATCTTATCTGTAGTCTCTTCAATTATTATTCTCTGTCTCACAAGATCTGGTGCTAAATTTTCCCATTTCATTAAAAAGATTAGAAACTAATACTTAATAACTTTTCTTTCAGCCAATCCAACCCCCCCCAACCCCCACAAACTTTAAATACTCTTATTAACTAATTATCATATGACAACCCCATCATTCGAATCATACGCAAAATTTTTCAAAACCCTATCAAACGAAACTAGATTCCAAATAATCAAATTATTAATGAAAGGACCAAAATCAGTAATGGAAATCTCGCATTCTTTAAACTTCGAACAAAGTCGCGTCTCACATAATCTCAGAAGACTCGAATGCTGCGGCTTCATAAACCTCAAATCAAAAGGCAAACAACGTATCTATTCAATTGACCAAACACACATGAAACCAATAATGCTCAAAATAGACAAATATATGAACAAATATAGTAAAAGGCTGAAAGAATGCCACGACATGAAAAAATGATAATAAAGATAATAAAAATAAATGTAAGGAGGCAAGTACTACAAAATGCAAAAAACAAATAAAAAGGAAAGGTTGCATCTAGGAAAACGTAGTTGTCCTGGATTATGGCAAAAGTAAAAATATATTCAACACCAACATGCTCTTATTGTAATGCTGCTAAATCATTCTTCAAAGAAGAAAACATTGAATACAAAGAAGTCGACGTCTCAAAAGATCAGGAAGCCGCAAAAGAAATGGTCGAAAAATCAGGCCAAATGGGAGTTCCAGTTATAATAATTGGAAACGAGACATTAGTTGGTTTTGATAGAGAAAAAGTTGAAGAGCTGATTAAGAAGTAATCTTTTATTTTTTTAATTTATTTCACTACCCAATAACAAAAAACAAACAAAACATTTATATATCTAATTAAATTATAAAACATATGACATTTACATCATATAAACTTACAAAAATATCTGAAAGGAGGATAAATTAACATGGGAAATCTACAAAAAACAGCAATGCAAGTTAACTGGATACTTCTAGGTCTTGTAATGCTAATACCTGGTTTACTAAAACTTTTTGTAATGAAACCAGCAGCAGTCGTAGCAATGTTATCAGGAATGCCCGTCTTCGGATCAGCTCCAGTTTTCTTTGCTTGGCTGTTAATCCTATCAGAAATAATATTTGGTATTTTAATCTTAGCAAAATACAAACTCAGATACACCACAATACCTCCAATAATAATATTACTTGTTGCAGCATTCACAGTGCACTGGGGAAGCCAATCTTGGCCTAACGTACTCGTACACCTCGCACTAGCATCTAACTACTGGATCTGGGGCTTAAAAGATAAGTAAACAATTTTTTTATTTTATTTTTATTTATCAAATTTAAACAAAAAAAGACGAGGTTAACCCAAATAGAATAAATTATTATAAAACTCATAAAAGTTTTATTAAACAATTAGAAAATAGAGCTTGGCCAAAAATTAAGAAATACATATCTTTAAAAGAATCAATTCATTACTAATTATATGGATAAGAAAATACAAGTAACATATAAGAATGGAGTCCTAATCCCAAAAGATCCTTTAAATTTAGATGAAAATATCGAAGTCGAGATTATTATAAATGCTTCAAGTCCAAAGTTTTTCGCAGATGAAAAACTTCTAGCGGAAAACTGGCTAAGTGAAGAGGATAATGAAGCATGGAAGGACTTGTAAAGGGTGAGGTGGCAGTCACAAATTTCCCATTAACAGATCTAAAATCCACAATAAAAAGACCTGCACTCATAATCGCAACATTAAAAGGAGACAACATTATAGTCTGCCAGATAACAAAAAAAGAAAGACATGAAGATCCATATAAAATTTCATTGATCCAGAATGATTTTATCTCTGGAGGACTTAAGAAAGATAGTTTCATCATGCCTTCCATATTATTCTCAATAAGAAACTCAATTGTTTTATACAGAGCAGGCAGGATTAATGATGAGAAAATAGAAGAAGTTGAAAATAAAATAATTGAAATAATAAAAAATTAAAACATGCAAACCCCAACCACCCTATTAAACAACAACACCCAAATGCCCTCCATAGGATTCGGCACCTGGCAACTTCGTAACCAAGATTGCATCACAACAGTCAAAACCGCCATAAACGAAGGCTACACCCACATTGACACCGCAGAAATGTACATGAACGAATCAGAAATCGGTCAAGCCATAAAAAACTACCCAAGAGAAAAACTATTCATAACTTCAAAAGTATCTCCAGATGATTTAGACTACGTCCGAGTTTTAGCAGCCTGCCAAGAATCCCTAGCCCGCTTAGAAACCGAATACCTAGATCTCTATCTAATCCACTGGCCCACATCCACTATGAATTTAGAATCAACCCTAAAAGCCTTCAAACAACTTTATAATGAAAAGAAAATCAAAGCATTTGGCGTCAGCAACTTCACCATAAATCATCTCAAAGACACTCTAGCAATCTGCAACCAAATCAACCTTCCATTATCAGTAAACCAAGTAGAATTCCACCCACGACTATACCAAAAACAACTCTTAGATTTCTGCAACCAAAACAAAATATCAATAACCTCCTACTCTCCTCTAGCCATGGGCATGGTCTTCAAAGACCCAACCTTAACTAAAATAGCAAACAAGCACGGAAAGTCAGCAGGACAAATAAGCCTAAGATGGCTCCTAGACAAAAACACAGTTGTCATCCCCAAATCCACAGGAAAAGAACACATCCAAGAAAACCTAGACCTAGACTTTCAACTAACCGAAGAAGATATCAAAGAAATAGACAACATTGACGAACAGCAACGTCTAATCAATCCCAGCTTCGCAGATTTTGATTATTGACAAACATTTAAATAAATATGATGCCTTTATCATATACAAAAAGAAAACTCAACTCCATCACGAGAAAGGTTTTAAAGCTAATCTACCATTAAAGACCATCCCAGAAAGAGGAATTAACTAAAAAAATGGAAGAAAATACACAAGACAATAATTCAAACGAGCAAGATAACAATCCAGAACCAAAACCCGACTACAATCAACTAGCTCTAGAAATGCACAAAAAAAACAAGGGCAAGATAGCCGTAAAATCCAAAGTCTCAGTAAATTCTAAACTAGATCTTTCAACAGCCTACACTCCAGGAGTCGCCGAACCCTGCAGAAAAATAGCAGAAAACAAAGAGGATGTTTACAAATACACCTCCAAGGGAAATACCGTAGCAGTAATCAGCGACGGTTCAGCAGTCCTAGGGCTAGGAAACATAGGCCCAGAAGCTTCACTCCCAGTAATGGAAGGTAAGGCAGTACTATTCAAAGAATTCGCAGACATAGATGCATTCCCAATCTGCATCAAAGAACAAAATACAAGTAAAACCATCGAAACAATAAAAAACATCTCCCCAGTTTTCGGAGGAATAAACCTAGAAGACTTCAGAGCCCCAGAATGCTTCGAAATCGAACAAGCCCTCCAAGATCTTGGCATCCCAGTAATGCACGACGACCAACACGGAACAGCAGTAGTCACTCTAGCAGGTCTAATCAACGCCCTAAAAGTAACAGACAAACAAAAAGAAGAAGTGAAAGTAGTAATCAGCGGAACAGGCGCAGCGGGAGTAGCAATCGCAAAACTCTTACTAAAATTCGGTTTCAAACATTTAGTCATGCTAGACAGCAAAGGAATAATCTACGAAGGTCGTGAAAACCTAAACCCAACAAAAGAAGACATATCTAAAATAACCAACCACGATCTTAAAAAAGGAGACTTAGCAGAAGCCCTAAAAGATTCCGACATTTTCATCGGAGTAAGCCAACCAAACATAGTCAACCAAGATATGATCCGTTCAATGAACCCACAACCAATAATCTTCGCCCTCTCAAACCCAATCCCAGAAATAATGCCCAATCTTGCAAAAGAAGCCGGAGCCAAAATCATAGCAACCGGCCGTTCAGACTTCCCAAACCAAGTCAACAACGTCCTAGGATTCCCAGGAATCTTCAAGGGAGCCCTAGAAATAAAAGCAAAACGAATCACCGACAACATGAAACTAGCCGCTGCAGAAGCCCTAGCAAACATCGTAGAAACCCCAACCTCCGAAGAAATCATACCCTACGCCTTAGATAAAACCATCGTACCAAAAATCGCCGAAGCCGTCAAACAAGCATACCTAAACCCAGAAACAAATAACAGTTCTGAAGAAAATCATAATAATCAGGAAGATACTGAAAACTAATTAGAAAAAACTATTTCTAAGCAACACACTCAGGATCATGCCCTACTTCACTATCATCATTACTAGCCGCACATCCTAAATCATCACTATCAACAAACCCATCTCCATCATCATCCAAATTATTATTACAAACCGGCAATGGCTCATAACAAGTCATTCCGTCAGCCAACAATCCAGAATTTCCAGCTCCAAATCCCCAAGCATCACTGATAGCGTTATAGAATATACGAACATCATTATGAGGACTCGACAAAGACCGTGAAACCGTATCCTTATATAAACCATATCCCCAAAGATTACAAGCCCTAGTCAAAGTATCATCAGTATGCATCGGATGAACGTTCTTCCCCAATATCTGCGTACCTCCACTATACTCAACAATATCCTCGATAATCTCATTAATTATAGCACTACTTCCCAACATCCACAACTCATTAATAAATATCTTCTCCTGAGGAATATCATCATTACCCTCGCTAAATGTCAACCCATCAATCAACCCATCCCCATCATCATCAATCCCATTATCACAAATCTCAACAATACAACTACCTTCAAAACATCCGCTCTCACAACTATCAACCAAAGTAGGTTCAACATCGCTACTACATAGACTATTAGGCGTAGCACCATCAGTACACATATAACTTCTATAATTCTGATAAACATTATCCTCTTGGCAATAAGTCTCTCCTATAAAATCATCAAAACCACAATCAGCATTAACCCCGCAACTTACCTCAACACAACTAGCATCATAACAAGCCTCTCCACTCTCACACTCATCCACTAATACAGGTTCACTATCACTAGTACAAACCGAACTAACTGTCCCTGGATTCTCGCATGTATACGTAACAAACTCTTGCTTAACATCTCCTTCAGCACAAAAATCATCACCCACAACTCCATCCATCCCACAATCACTATGAA
>CAZOQD010000016.1:0-10463 GCA_964581925.1 Candidatus Woesearchaeota archaeon | reverse complement strand
CATGATGTTTGTGATATGATTATGGAACGTGCTAGGGGTTGCAAGGGGTTTTATGTTAGTGTTGATATTGGTTGTGTTGATCCTAGTTGTGCTCCAGGAGTTAATGGGGTTGATGTTGGGGGGTTGAGTAGTAGGGAGATGATTTATTTGATTAAGAGATTGAGGAGGTTGGATAATCTTAGGGGTGGAGATATTGTTGAAGTGAATCCTAGCAAGGATGTTAATGGGATGACTGTTGGGTTGGCTTCGAGGTTGTTGGGTGAGATGATCTAATTGGGGAGAATATATAACTTGGAAAGTAAATCTGGGTTTATATAACTTCTGTGGTGAAAAGAATATGTTTTAGTGATGGTTTGTTTATAAGTTTACAAAATTGAATTATATTTTGATGAGTGTTGGAGAAAGTGATAAGTGTGATGTGAAAAAGAAAAGATTCTTAGATGAGGCTATTCAAGATGTAGTTTCAG
Source organism: Candidatus Woesearchaeota archaeon (assembly GCA_964581925.1). Classification (GTDB taxonomy): domain Archaea; phylum Nanobdellota; class Nanobdellia; order Pacearchaeales; family GW2011-AR1; genus ARS1285. Next base: position 9,996 of record CAZOQD010000016.1, on the reverse strand, counting down.
GGATTGAAGAAATGACTCAAGCTCCTCCTGAAATAGTTTTGCAGAATTGGGAAGATCGTAAGGAATTTGCTGATGATTATAAATCTAAATTAGATAGAGCTTTGTCTCATAGTCATGTTGATATTCCTACTGTTTTTGGAAATGAAGGTAAATACACTATTGATTTAGGGCATTATCAAGATAATTATGTTGCTTAAGAGTCCAATAGACTCTTGAAATCACCAGTCTGATTTTTCAAAATTTCTTTGATTTCTTCTTCGGTTGCTGAGAATAGATTGTTTAGGGTTTTGAATTTTTTTAATAGGAGTTCGGCTTTTTTTGGGCCGATGTTTGGGAAGGATTCTACGATATATTGTTTTTGTTCGTTTTTTGTTTTTGGGATTCTTGAGTGGAGGGAGATTGGTTGGTTGGGTTTTAGTTGTTGTTTGGCTAATGTGATTAGGTATTTTGCGGTTTCTTCGTAGTCTCTTGTTTGGATGATTGGTGTGTTGTTGGTTGAGATTGAGATGATTAGGCCTCGTATGGCTTTTGAGATGTTGTCTTCTTCGTCTAGGACTTCTTGAAGGTTTCCCTCGATGATTAGTAGGGATTTTGGATATGCTTCCATGTTTTTTAGTTGTTGGATTAGGCGTTTGCTTATCATTGAGCCGATTAAGTCTGATATGGTTTTTCTTTCTATTGCTATTGGGCCGATTATGTAGTCTGCAATCTTGAGGGGTTTGATGAGTAGTTTTATTTTGGTTGATTTTTTTAGTTGGGATAGGACTAAGGAGTTTTTTTCGTGGATGTCTGCGACTATTAGTGGGATTGGTTTTGGCTTGCTGTTTTTTCTTGTTTTTTTGAAGATGTTGTGGAGGGGCATTTTAATTATTATTATTATCTATTAAATATTGATCAATGACTTTTTCTCTAATCATTCTTTCTGTTTTTTCTTTGACTGTTTGAAAATAGGGCTTAATTGTGAAATGATCATTTAGTATTTTACAATTTTCTTTTATGTTTTTATCTAGTATTTTGTTGGGAAGTATTTTTTTTGGAGTAATTAATTTTCTTGCTTCTAGAATATCATTATCGTTTCTGAAAATTATTATTCCGATGGGAGATTTAGTAAGTGTGGCTGCGGTTGTTCTATGGGTTCCATCTAATAGGAAGAATTCTGATTTGAGGTGTGATCTTCTGAAATCTTGATATTTGCCTGATAATGTTGTGTCAAAATAGGGAATGACTATCTCGCTAGGTATTACTGGACAAAGGGGGATGTTTGTTTCATTATTTGTTTTATAGGCTTCAAAATAATTTTTCAATGCTTGTTTATCATAAATGGGGAAATCATTTAGAGTTACTATTTGATTTGGGTTTAATTTTTTAGTTTCCATGGATTTATTGGATTTGGTTTATTTATAAATCTGATGTATTTTATCAAAACAAAGTTTTTTGTTCTTTGGTTTTTCTTAATTTTAATTCCTTTCCTTGATCTAATTCGTCTTTGACGGATTCTATAGATGAGTACATTCTTTTTTCTCGGCTCATGGAGGTGTAGTAGAATATTTCGTCTAAGGTGTCTAGGGTTAATAGGACTATGGATTTTCCTTTCATTAATCTTGCGGTTCTTCCTCTTCTTTGGATTGAGCGTATTGCTGATGGGATGGGTTCGTAGAATATTACGGAGTTTACTTCGGGGATGTCTAGGCCTTCTTCGGCTATTGAAGTTGCGCAGATTACGTTTATTTCTCCGTCTCGGAATTGATTCATAATTTGTTGTTGTTCTTTTTGGGAAAGTCCTGAATTTGCCTTCTTTGCTTGTCCTACGAAAGTTTTTGCTTTGATTTTTGGGATTTTATTTATTTCTTCGCAGATTTTTAATACTGTGTCTCGGAATTGGCTGAAGATTATTGTTTTGTTTTTTGGGTTTTCTTTTATTGCTTGTTCGATTAATGAAACTACTTCTAAGAGTTTGGGATGTTCTATATTTTTTGAGATGAGCTCGTTTATTTTCATTGATGCTTGATTGAATTCTTTGCTTTTGGTTATATGTAATACTGCTTTTGATTTCTTTTTTGCTGCTTGTTCGTAAATGGATCTTATGTAGTTAGATGTCGTGTAGAGGGTTTGGGTTTCGAATAATTCTATTAGGTGTGAGATTTTTATTGCTTGTGCGGCTACGCTGGCTCCGATTAAACGGTTGAAGTTTCTGCCTCCCATGTTCATGGTTGCTATGAGTTGTTGTTGGAGTTTTATTATGTTGGTTTTTGTTGGAGGTGCAAATAATAGTTTTCTGTTTTTTAATTCTTGGACTTTTCTGTCATAGAGTGATTTTATTAATTTGTCTATTTCTTGGAACGGTTGTGGGAATTCTAATCTTATTGTGTTGAATTCTAGTTCTTGTAAGTATTCTTTGACGTCATCGGAATCTCTTGTTCTAATCTCTATGGATTCTATGCCAAGGTTTATTGCTATTTGTTTTACTTTTTCTTTTTCGGTTCCGGGGCTTGCAGTTAGTCCTAGGATTTTTGGGTTTTTTGCTTGTTCTTTGTATTTTTCTGAGATAAGGGTGTATGCGTAGTTTTTTAGACAGCGATGGCATTCGTCTTCTATTAAAAGTGTGACATCTTCTAATGAGTAGAGTTCGTTTTTTAGGTCGTTTCTTATGCATTGAGGGGTTGAGAAAATTATGTCTGAGCGTTCCCATAGGTCTCTTCTTTTTTCTGCTTGGGTCTTTCCAGTGAATAGGGTTAGTTCGGCGAAAAGTTCTGGGAGATGTTTTTGGAAATAGGCTAGGTGTTGTTCGGCTAGAGGTCTGGTTGGGGCTAAGAATAATGTTTTTGTTGCTGGATGTTGTTTTTGGGTATGGATGGATAGCATGAGGGCTATGAGGGTTTTACCTAAGCCTGTTGGTAGTACGACTAAGCAGTTTTTTTCTTTGCAACGGTTGAAGATTTCTTGTTGGTTTTTTCTGGGGTGGATTGTGGTTAGGGTTTCGGATGGCATTTTAAATGAGAGAATTTAAATTATTTAAGATTGTTGTAAGTTTATGGGAATAAATGGGTTATTTAAGGGGTTTTTAGTATCTGGTGTGTTTTTGTTTGGTAGTTTTGGTTGTTATAATGAAAGGCCTGTGGGAGAGATGGAGAGTGTAGAAAAAAATAAACTTGAGAGGGTTTTAGATGATGATCTTGGGATTGGGAAAGATGAAGGGGTTCTTGAAAGGGATTTGATTTATAGTTCTGATTCAGATGATTTGGATGATCTAGATGATTTGGGTGTTCGGGATGTTTTCGATGTTCTAGGTGTTTCTTATGAAAGAGAAGAATTGGATTATAAGGTTTATGATGGAGAGTTGTTTAATGATAGCGTTAGTGATGAGATTGGGATTGATATTAGAAGGGCCTCGGTTGAAAGTGTTCCTAAAAGAGAGTTGTGGGAGTTTCCTGATGATTCTGATAGTTTGTGGTTGGAATCCTTGTTGTCTTCTAGGGGTTTGATTAAGATGGCTTCTTTTAATGTGCAGGTATTTGGGAAATCTAAGAGAAGTGACAGGGAGGTTATGGATGTTCTTAGTGATATTGTTAGGGAGTTTGATATTGTTGCGATACAAGAATTGCGTGATGAGAGTGAGATGACTCTGCCGTTTTTTGTCGATAGGATTAATGAAGGAGATAGGAAATATGATTTTGTTGGGAGTTCAAGGATTGGGAGGACTAAATCTAAGGAAAGGTATGGATTTATTTATGATAGGGAGTTGGTTTCTTTGAGTGGTTCTTATATTTTTGATGATTCTGAGGATATTTTTGAAAGGGATCCATTTGTTTGTAGTTTTTCTTCTAATGAATTTGATTATGTGTTGGTAAATGTTCATGTGAAACCTGAAGATGCTAGGAAGGAGATTATGGGCCTTGAGGAAGTTGTTGAGGATGCTAGTTCTAGGTTTTTTGAGGGGGATGTTATTGTTTTAGGGGATTTTAATTCTGATGGGAGTTATTTTTCTGAGAGTGATAAGACAGGAATTCGTGATGTTAGGTATTATTGGGCTATTGGGGATGAGGTTGATACTACATTAGGGCTTTTGGATTTGACATATGATAGAATTGTTTTTAGAAATGAGTTTACTTTTTCTGATTTTACTGGAGAGTCGGGAGTGTTTAGGTTTGATGAAGTTTATGGGCTTGATAGGGAGTTTGCTAAGAGGGTTTCGGATCATTATCCAGTTTGGGCAGAGTTTTATATTGGGAAGGATGAGGATTGATTTTTAATTTTCTTTTAATCTGAGGATAATTTTGTTTAAGAATAAATTTTTTATCTCAACATACTAATAATAAAGATAATTGCTAGGATGAAAATTATTATGAAGACTACGAGGATTATTACTATTGCGTTATCTTGGACGAAGAAGTTTGGGTTGTTGTTTGTCGACGATTTTTGGTTGCTGTTTTTTGATAATGGGTTGATGGCTTTTCCGGTTATGAGTTGGTTGAGGTTTGAGGGTTGATCGCAGTCTTCTATTGTTAGGGTTAGATCTTCTCGGACATCTTCGGAATAATCTAGGTTGATTTCTAGTTCGTATTCTCCTGGGCTGATGTTTGGTATGTTTAGGAAGAATTCTTTTTGATATACTGAGTCGTCTTCGTCTCCTTCATCTAAGTCAAATTTTTCTTGAATGTCGATGTTGAGTTCTTCGTTGCTGATTGTTAATAGGACTTCTTCGTCTTTTTCACCTATGTTTGCTATTTCTAATTCTAGTTTTGATTGATCGGTTGGGCAGATTGATTCTGGGGATAATTCTTTTTTTACTATAACTAGGTCGTGTTTTTCTTTTTCTATTTCTATATCGTAGTCTAGGTTTATGGTTTGTTTGTTTCCGTTTATTTTGAATGTGATTTCTAGCTCCATGTTGTAGTCATTGTCTTCTAAAATTAATGGTAAGAGGAATGAAATTGTGTCGTCATCTTCATTGCCTTCTTCTAAGTCTTTGAAGTTGAGTGATTCGTCAATGTCTGAACCATCGTCTATGTCTCTTATGATTATTTCTCCGTCTATATCTTCTACTTCTATGTCTCCTAAATTTTCAACTTCTACTTTGATTTTTAGTTCTGATCCTGGGAATGCTTCTATATCTCCTCCGTCTTCATCGGCGTCTGATTCTCTTTTTCCGTCTACATATACTTTTACGTCTGATATTTCTAATGTGTTGCAGATTTCATCGAAGGTTTTTGTTGAAGGTAAGGGGTCGTCGAATTCTCCGTAGCTGAGTCCTATTACGTCGCCGTCTCTTGCGCAGTAGTGGCTCAATGGAGCAAATGGGTCTGGGTTAGTGGCGAAGTCACCATTCCAACATTCACTACCTCCATCAACACCGACGGGCATGTAGTCCCAATTGTTGTTTTTTTGGATTAGAAAACGCCAGTATTGTCCGGAGTAGGAGCACGAGTTCCCTGATACATCATCTCCTGTTCCTTTTACTTTACAAAGTTGATGGCCGAAGCTTCCAGGGCTTGACCAGAGTGTTGAAATTGATAGGTCTCTTAGTAAGTTGTATCCGTTTGTTCCTGAAGATGTTTGGATGCATTCTATGTGGGTTTTTTGGTCTGGAAAGTCGACGACCACTCCGACTTCTGCGGCTAGAGTTAATGGTATTAGGAAAAGTGATAAGAATGTTAGAATTGCTAAGATGTGTTTATAGTTCATGACTTTCATGAGTTTTATTTTGTTTATATAGATTCTGTAGTTTCTTTATATACTTTTCACATAGCCCTTTTTGGTTTAGTTTTCCTTTTTCTGTGATCTCTTTTTTTGCTTTTGGGATTGCTAGAGACAATATTGTGTTTGAGATTAGGTGAGTTATTGTGAAAGGGATTGCTGAGAGGAATGAAGGTAGTAGTCCGAAGAAAAGTAGTCCTGACATTGTGTTGATTGATAGTTCGAATAGGATGGTTGTTATTAGGGTTATTGTTAGTACTCTTGGAAGGGTTGTTTTTTTGTATAGGAAAAATCCTGCTAGGAGTCCTGTTAGTGCGCCGCTTGCGATGTGAATTATTGTCCAAGGGCCTTGTCCACCGAACATGAAGAAGTTTGATAGGTACCATGCTGACATACCAGTTGTTAGGCCTTTTTTCCAACCTAAAACTGATCCGGCTAGAATAGTGAAGAAAGTTATTGGTTCTATGCTGGGGAAGCCTTGAATAGGATTCTTCCGAGGACGGCTAGGGAGATGAAGGTTACCATGATTAGGTATTCTTCTAGTTTTATTAATTGGAGGTGTCTTTGTAATGAATGAAGGGAGAGTTTGTTTGATAGTGTTGGGGATTGGAGGGTTAGTTCTTGTTGGAGTTGGTTTGTGGATTGTGTTTGGGATTCTATTTGTGATTCTGTAGTTAATTGAGAGGCTGATTGGTTTATTGAATTTGATAATTGTGTGGTTTCGTTTGTAAATAAGAATTCCTTTTTCCTCTTTTTTAGTTGGTTGAACATTTGTTATGATATGTTTTTTAGTTTATAAGATTATTGGAATTTACAATATAAGTATCAGTAATAGCCCTAGTAAGTTTAGGAAGGTTATGAATATCCATCCGTAGAATACTCCGAAGAATAGTTTTGAGCCGTCGAGGTTTCCGTAGGGAACTAGGTTCCAGAGGTTGTAGAATATTGAGTATTTTGCTAGGTCGCTTCCTATTTTTAGGTCGAAGATTAAGGAGATTATTGAACCTATGAGGGCGAGGATTAATAGGGCGTAGAATCCTGATGCGGCGGTGTATCCTAAATCGGTTTCGTTTATGTAGTATGCTTCTTTTCTTACTGCTCTACGTTGGCCTACGTTTCTTAGTCTTCTTCTTTTGGTTATGTTTTCAGCGTTGAATTGGAAGAAGGCGAATGGTTTTAGGTAGCCTAGTGAGAAAAGGCCGAGGGCGAAAGCGAATATTGCTCCCATTGGAATTGGTTTTTGGAAATATGATCTTTTTGTGAATGCCCATCTTGAGAACTCGAAGAATTTGTGTTCTATTCTTATTGAGAAATGTTTTGCTACGATTCTTTTTGTGAAGATGCTTGAGAATATGATTATCGAGAAGATTATTAGAGTGGTTAGGATTTTTACTGGATCGTCGTTGGGGATTATTGGTAGAAAGCTTATGAAACTGGCAATTATTATTGCAATTATTATGCTAACGATTTCTTTGTTGGTTATATTTTCTGGGATTGGTTTTTGGGGGTTTTTGTTAGATGGAGGTGAAAAATGGGGTTTCATGTTTTGCGGAGGTAATTTAGGGATATAAATGTTGTGGGTTGCTATGTTTATATTACAGAAAACTATTTAAAGAATATTTGAGTTTCTAGGTGATGTTGAAGATAAAAAAGGTAAGTGACGTTATTGGTAAGAAGGTTTTTACGGATACGGGGGATTTGTTTGGAGAGGTTGAGGAGTGTAATTTGGTTGAGAATAAGGTGGATAGTTGGAGGATAAGGATTGCGGGGAGTATGGGGAGTTTTTTGGGGGGTGCGAAAGGAGTTATAATTCCTCATCAGTTTGTTCGGGCTATTGGAGATGTTGTTATTGTTAGTAAGTCGAGTTTGCCTTTGGATGAGGGTGATGAGACTGTCGAGGAGACTGTGGATTTGAGTAGTGAGGAAAGTCATGGTAGTGTGGGTGGGTCGGTTGATGTTCCGGTGATGTGATTCTGGATTTTGGATTAAGAGAATATATAAATGTTTGATTTGTAAGTTATATATGAAAAAATATATTGATGTTTTGTATTGGGTGTTTTTAATTGTTGGGTTGTTGGTGATAGTCGGGGGAGTGTATGTTATATTGAGGAATTTTGGGATTGTTTAATGAATATTTAAAATGGATTCGAAGGTGTTAGAGATTATTAATCAATTGATTGTTCTAACTATCTATGGTATGGTTTTGTCTCGTGAGATCAGTGATCATTCTTTAGATCTGATTAATACTTTGATTACTATGGGTGGAATAATATTTTCTGTATTCTTGATGTTTTTTATCTGGCATTTGAAAAAAATTTCAGTGTTGAAATAGATGGTTAAGAATTTTAATAAGATTTATAAGTGATTGATTGTTAAGTTATTTAGATTAGGAGTTAAAGAGGATAAATGGCAGAACCGATATTTTTGGCACCGTATTTTTTAGACTATGTCTTGCCGTTTGTTTTGGTTTTTACTTTGATATTTGCTATTTTGCAGAAGACTCAATTGTTGGGCGAGGATAAGAGGCAGGTTGATGCTTTGATTGGGTTGGTTGTTGGGATGATGTTGATTGCGTTTCCGGGGCCGAGGAGTATCATTGTTTTGTTGATGCCGTTTTTGGCTGTTGCTGCGGTTATCTTGTTAGTGTTTATGATGTTGTATGGGTTTATTAGTGGGAAGAGTGATGGGGATGTTTTGGGTAAGAATTGGAAGAAGGTTTTGATTGGAGTTCTTACTGTTGCATTGGTTGTTTTTCTTTTGACGGTTACAGGATATTGGGATAACGTTTGGTATTATTTTGGAGGAGATAGTAGTTTTTATTGGGTTAATGGTTTATTTTTGGCGATTGTAGTTGGGGCTATCTTTTGGGTTATGAGGGATGGTGCGAGTAGTTCAAGTTAAGTTAGTTTTTTATTAAAAAGATATTTAAATAATATTTGGTATGTGTTTGTATGGTTAAGAAAGAGAGAGGTAGAATATTATTTTTGCAGATTATTCGTTGGTTGTCTTTAGTGCTAGCTATTTTGTTTTTTGTGTGGCTTTTGAAAAATTTAGGATGGATTACAATTTAGATTTTAGAAGATTTATGGTGTGGTTGTTTAGGTTATGGGATGGCTCTGGTTAATTTTATATAATCAATATCTTTATTTGTTTTATGAAAATACCAAGGATAGAGTTTGTTTATTCTTCAATATATGATGAGAGGATTTTAGATCATTTTAATAAGGGTAAGAGTGAGAAGATTAAGATTGCTTCTTGGTCGAAGGTTAGTAAATATGTGAAAAAAGTTGAAGGCATATGGAGAAAATATGATAAGAAGATATTGGAAGAGCTTTCTAAGAAAATGAAACTGAAATGGAGTGATGAGGTAATCAAATGTTATATTGTTACTCGTTCTTATCCGTTTTCAGATCCCTTAACTATGCCTATCTATGAAAATGACTATGATTGGTTTGTTGATGTTTTGGTGCATGAATTGATTCATCAATTATTTATTCAGAAGAGTAATCATGAAAAATCTAGAAAGTCTTGGGAGTATTTTGATAGGAAGTATAGGGATGAATCCTTGACAACCAGAATTCATATCCCACTTCATGCGTTACATAAACATATTTATTTGAAGTTTTTTAGTGAAGAGAGATTGAAGGGAGATAGATTGATAATGAAAAGATATAAGGATTATAATCGATCATGGGATATAGTTGATGAAGTTGGTAGTGAGAAGATTGTTGATGAATTTGTTAAGAGGATTAGATAAAATTTTTAAGAATAGAAATGTATATAAATGAAAGTTTTCTTTTATAATAAAAGAGTGTAAAAAATGGCATATGGATTTTACGGATATTCGATAGGAGATGTTTTGAATACGTGGGCGGATATGGGGATTTTTGCTTATGCTTTGCCGTTTTTGATGATTTTTGCTCTTGTATTTGGATTGTTAGAAAAGACTAAAATTCTTGGAGAAAATAAAGGAGTTTGGGCAGTTATTTCTTTAGCATTTGGTTTATTGGCTTTACAATTTGATTATGTTAGTGGGTTTTATGCTAGTTTGTTTCCCTATGCGGGGATGGGATTGGCATTATTTTTAGTTGCTCTGATCTTTTTAGGGTTAACAAGTGGTGGTAAAAAACTTACAGGAGGAGTTTGGGCCTTGATTGGAGGAGTAATATTTTTAGTTGTTTTCCTTAGTTCAATGTCTGATTTGTTTTGGTTGGGTGGTACTGCTATCGGATTGGTTGGTGCTATGCCTGCTTTGCTTGCTATTGGTATAATTGTTGGTTTGATGTTTTGGGTGATTGGAAA
>CAZOQD010000015.1:8662-10839 GCA_964581925.1 Candidatus Woesearchaeota archaeon | reverse complement strand
TTAGTTAGAATGAAAGATCATAACTTCTATGGGCCTCAGTCGAATAGTCAATTAGTTGAATTAGTTAGAAAAAGGAGTTTTGGAACTAATATCCGTACTTTTGTTCAGAATAACCCGGGACTTTATGATGAAATAAAAAGAAGGGATCTCTTAGAAGATCTTGTAAATAAAAAAGTATTAATAAGAGGAAGAGGAAAAGATGGTTTCTTTAAAGATAAGAGTGATATTGATTTTATCAGGTATATTGATGGAAACTATTCTGGGAAGACAATTACTTTTGTAGCTAGAAATAATTCTGTGGTGTATAATGAAATTAAGAAAAGAAAGCTTAAGATCAAGATTTTTGAAAAAGGAATACTTATGGACAATCGTTCCCGTTGGAGATATGAAGCGTATGCGATAGAAGAATCAAAAAAAATAATGGATAGTGAAGGATGGGATATTTTGCCAAGTGATGGTAAATTGAGACTGCTAGGTTATAAGAAACTTTCAACAGCAATACAACGATATCATGGTGGAACTAATGCTTTTCGTGAAAAGCTTCGAGAGTATATGGGACAACCGGTTGAAGATGAGAAGTTAGAGGAGATGTTGGAAGCTTATGCTAGTGATAACTAATTAATTTCTATAAACATTTAAATACAAAAAATTATATTTAATATCGGTGATAAGATGCAATTATTATTTGAAGAGGTTTTTAAGAAGATATATGGGTTGAGTACTAATAAGTCTCCGGTGACGTTGAAGATAATTATTAGGTTAGTTTTGTTTTTGTTGGTTGTGGGGATTTTTGGGTTGTGTTTGTATTTGGTGTTTACTAAAAGATATATTGTTTTTGTGGTTGTGCTTGGGCTTGTTATAATTGGAGAGATTGCGCATTATTTGAGGAAGAGTCGGGAAAAGGCTATGGTGGGTGAGTTGGAGAAGAAGAAAGGAGAGAAGAAGAAAGTTAAGGAGATAGTTGGCCCTACTGCTTCTAAGAATAAGGGGTTGTTAGGGACTAAGAAGATTAAGAATAATAAGTTGTTGAAGATTAGTGAGAGTAAGAATAAGGGGTTGTTGAAGAAGGGTGTTAAGAGTGACAGATTATTGAAGAAATAGTTATTTATTCTGTTTTATTATCTTAATTATTATTATAGAGAACTTTGAAATAATGCAATTTCAATATTCTCTAAGAAGAACTTTGCAGCGATTTCCTTCGGAAATGTCAATTATGCAAAGTTCTCTATAAATACCGAGACTGATAAGCCAAACATTGTTAGTATCATATCGATTGTGTCTAATGCTCCCAAATATATTGATTTCATGAATAGGAAAGAGATTATTAAAAAGTTTATTAAGGTTCCGATCCAATCTACTATTAGGTCCTTGTTCATGTTAAAAAAATGAATCTAATTATCCCTAACACTAGGGCTGTAATTGCAAATATACCAAGAATTATAGCTATGTAGTTTAGAATATCATTGGACCTCTTTTTCATAATTTGTTAAGTAATTATAAATATAAAAATCTTGTTATTGCTCCAACTGGGTTTAATACTTAGGAGCTTGTTCCGATGGGATGGGGCGCAACCAGTTGGAGCTTAAAAATACCATCGTTCGCTTCGCTCACTTCGCAGCAAGCTGCATGGTATTTCTATTTCTTAAACTTATTATTCACATAATCGACGAGTTTTTTTCCAGTAAGTTGAATTGTTGCGGCTCCGGTTCTCATGAAGAATTCTTCGATTTTGTGGAAGGTTATGAAGACTGGGCTTCCTGCTTTTTGGCAGTCGACTTTTAGGATGTTTTTTTCTTCTATTTGGATTAATTCGAAGTGCATGTAAGGTAGGTTTTGGTTTCCGATGTATTCTTTTATTAGATTTGTGAAATGTAGGTTGAATTTGTCGCTTGATTGGAAATGGTCGCGTTCTATTCCTAGAATTGATCCGGTGTCGGCTACTCCGATGAGTAGAGTTCCTCCTTCGGTGTTTAGGAAAGCGGCTATAGTTTTGAGAACTGTTTGTTCTATTCTCTTGTCTGGTTCTCCAGTGTGTAAGTTAGTTCTTAAGGTAGATTTGAATTCTATTCTTTCGTTTTCTCCTTTTTTAATTAGATCTAGAACTTCTTCTGGAGAGTCTGTACGTTCAATAAATAGTCTTGGGTTTTTGCTTTTGAATCTGTCTACTAGTTTGTCTA
>CAZOQD010000015.1:0-8652 GCA_964581925.1 Candidatus Woesearchaeota archaeon | reverse complement strand
TCTAGTAAAGATATTTTGGCTCCTTTCATATAGATTAGTCCTGAGAGTGAGGCTAGGAGGGCTCCGCCTAGGACAAGGGTTAGGCTTATCATTGCGTAGTTGTAGTCTCCTATTGCGATTGATTGTCTGAGGAAAAGTTTTAGGTAGAACTTGGCTATTTCTGATAGGGTTCCTAATGCTAGAGAGATGCTTATTGAGAATAGGATGATTAGAGGATAGTTTGGTCTTATTCCGGAGTTTTTGTATAGGATTATCATTAATGCGAATCCTACGAATCCTATCGCTATTCCGAAGAAGATTTGTATAACTAGGCCTCGGAGTTCTCCTAGGAATAGGGAGGCTATGATAAAAAAGAAGAGCATGAAGTCGATTTCTCTTGGGAGTTCGATGTTTATTTTTCTTGAGAGGATTGGGATGAAGATTAGTATTAATAGTAAGAGGTTTATGAAGAGGATTCTCCATAAGTGAAAGTAGAGAGAATAGGCTATGGATATTACTAGGATTATTCTGACTAGGTATGCGAAGGGGGTTTGGACTTTTGCTGCGTTTGCTTTTAGAAACTCTTTTAGGGACATCTTTTGTTTGGAAGGGAAGTAAATGGGGGATTTAAGGTTTGTTGTGTTGAACTTAGTTAGACCATGTGGGCTTATGTGAGAGGATGAATGTATTGGATAGGTTTATAAAATTCTGATTTCTTTTAATTGGAAGATGGTGATATATTTAGCTGGGGATCATGCGGGGTTTCGTTTGAAGGGGAGGATTATTGATTATTTTGAGAGAAAGGGGATTGAGTTTGAGGATTTGGGGCCGTTGGATTATGATGAGAAGGACGATTATCCGGATTTTGTGATTCCTCTTGCTCGTAAGATTGCTAAGAGTAAAATTGGGAAGGATTTTGGGGTTGTGGTTTGTGGGAGTGGTCAAGGAGAGGCGATTGTTGCGAATAAGATTAAGGGAGTTAGATGTGCGTTGTATTATGGGGGGCCTGTTAGAATGATTAAGTTGAGTAAGGAGCATAATGATGCTAATGTGTTGTCGTTGGGGGCTCGGTTTTTGAGTGAGAAGGAGGCTGTTGGGGCTGTTAGAATATGGTTGAAGAGTAAATTTAGTAATGAAGCTAGGCATAAAAGAAGGTTGAAGAAGATAAATGGGTTGGGAGGAAAGTAAATGCAGAAAATTATCTCTTCAGTAATTGCGAAGAATCAGAAAGAGTTTGATGAGAGGTTTGATAAAGTTAAGAATCTGGGGAATTGGTTTCAGTTGGATGTGATGGATGGGAAGTTTGTTTCTGGAAAATCTTTGAGATTTGATCTTGCTTTGGTTAGAGGGAAGAAGTATGAGGTTCATTTGATGGTTAAGGATCCGTTGAAGTGGGTTAAGGAAAACTGGAATAAGGCCGATAGGATTGGGATTCATATTGAGAGTGATAATGTTTCTGAGGCTGTTGAGTTTGTTAGGAAGAAAAAAAAGAAGGTTGATTTGGTTTTGAATCCTCGGACGCCTATTGGTAAGATTGAAGAATTTGGGAAGATTGATGGAGTTGTTATAATGACTGTTAATCCTGGAGGGTATGGAGCTAAGTTTCTGGATAGCATGGTTAAGAAAGTTAGAGAAGTTAGGGAGAGATATCCTAAGTTAAATATTGAAGTTGATGGAGGGGTTAATGAAAAAACTATTCGTAAATTGTTTCTTGCTGGGGCGGATAGGTTTGTTGTGGGTTCGTATTTGCAGAAGAGTGATGATGTCAAGAAAGATATAGATATATTGAAAAAGCTTATTAAATGATGTTGATTGTCTAATTGGATAGACTTAAAATGGTGAGTGAAGTTAAAAAATTGATAGAGGCTGCAGATGTTCTTCGTCGTGATTCTTTGGTTATGACTGGTAAGGCTGGAAGTGGGCATCCTACAAGTTGTATGTCAAGTGCTGAGATAATGGCTTGTTTGTTTTTTGATGAGATGAAATATGATGTTAAGGATGCTAGTAATGTAGATAATGATGAGTTTGTTTTGAGTAAGGGGCATGCGGCGCCGATTTGGTATTCTTGTTTGAAGCATGCTGGGGCGATTGGGTATGATCTTGAAAGGCTTCGGGAGTTTGATAGTCCGTTGGAAGGGCATCCAATGCCTAATTCGTTGAAGTGGGCGAAGGTTGGAACTGGGAGTTTGGGGCAGGGGCTTTCAGTTGGATGTGGGATGGCGCTTGCTGCTAAGTTGGATAGAAGGGAATATAGAACTTATGTATTGATGGGGGATAGTGAGCTGGCTGAAGGCTCGGTTTATGAAGCGCTTGGATTTGCTGAATATTATAAGTTGGATAATTTGACGGCTGTTGTGGATGTTAATAGGTTGGGGCAGAGTGGGGAGACGATGCATGGGCATGATATTGAAAGGTATGAAAGGGTTTTTAGTGGATTTGGGTGGCATGTGCTTTGTGTTGATGGGCATGATGTTAAGGAATTACTTCGGGCTTTTGGGAAGGCTCGGGAGGTTAAGAAACCTAGTGTGATATTGGCTAAGACGTTTAAAGGTAAGGGGGTTAGTTTTTTGGAGAATAAGGAAGGGTGGCATGGGAAGGCGCTTGATGATGAGAAACTTACTGTGGCTTTGAAGGAATTGCCTGGAGAGGTTTTTCCAGAGTTTGATATTGAGAAGCCTAAGACTGTTGTTAGGAAAAAGAAGTTTGAGAATTTGAAATTGAATATGTATGATAAGAAAGACGGGTTGATTGCTAGTCGGGAGGCTTATGGGAAGGCTCTTGCTAATTTGGCCTTGAATGATGATAGGATTTTGGCTATTGATGCTGAGACTGGAAATTCTACTTTTTCTGATAAGGTTAAGGAGAAAACTCCTAAGCAATTTATCCAGACTTTTATTGCTGAGCAGAACATGATTGGGATTGCTATGGGGTTACATGTTAAAGGATTTAAGGTTTTTCCCTCAACTTTTGCAGCATTTTTGACTAGGGCTTATGATCAGATTAGGATGGCTAATGTTTCTGGGACTGGGATGACTGTTTGTGGTTCACATGCAGGGGTTTCGATAGGGGCAGATGGGGCGAGTCAGATGGGGTTAGAAGATATTGGGATGTTTAGGAGTTTGCTTAATAGTCATGTGTTTTATCCAAGTGATGCGGTTTCGTGTGATAGGATTGTTAATGCTTGTTCTCGGTTGAAGGGGATTAATTATATTAGGACAACTAGGGAGAAGACTCCTGTTCTTTATGGAAATGATGAGAAGTTTCCTGTTGGGGGGTTTAAGGTTTTGCGTAAGAATGAGAAGGATGGGGTTGTGTTGGTTGGTTGTGGGATTACGTTGCATGAGTGTTTGAAGGCGCATAAAATGTTGTTGGATCACAAGATTGATAGTTCTGTGGTGGATTTGTATTGTGTTAAGCCGTTTGATCACTCAAGTTTTATTGAGTTTGTTAAGGAACATGGTTCGAGATTAGTTGTGGTGGAGGATCATCATTATGAGGGTGGGGTTGGTGAGATGGTTAAAAGTGGGTTGGTTGGTTCGGGGATTGAAGTTAGGCATTTGGCAGTGGGAAAGTTGCCACATTCGGGGACGGCGGAGGAGTTGTTAAGGGATATGGGGATTGATGGTGAGGGGATTTTTAATAGTGTGAGGGGGATGGTTGAGAATTAAAATGGTGAAGTTATTTTTAGATAGTGCGATATTAGATGAGATAAAGGCTGTGAAGAGGATTGGGATATTGGATGGGGTGACTACTAATCCTAGTTTGATTAAAAAATCGGTTGAGGCGATAAGTTCGGGATCTAAGGATGCTGAAGGTCACAAGAAAGAAGGGAAGGAAGTTGATATTGAGAGTTATATTAAGGATATACTTAAAGTGTGTGGGAAACTTCCGGTGAGTCTTGAGGTGATTGGTGTGAGTTTTGAGGAGATGGTTCGAGAGGGGAAGTTGTTGTACGAGAAGTTTGGGGAGTATGGTAATGTTTATGTGAAGATTCCTGTGAATACTTGTATGGAAGAGGAGTGTAGTGTGGAGAGTGATGGGATTCGTGCAATTGCGGAATTGTCTAAGAATAATATTCCGGTTAATTGTACTTTGGTTTTTACGCCGGAGCAGGCTTTGCTTGCGGCTAAGGCTGGTGCAAAATTTGTTAGTCCATTTATGGGGAGAGAAGATGATTATATTAGAGAGATAAATCAGATTAAATTTGATAAGGCAGATTATTTTCCTGCGAAAGGGATTAAGAAAGGAGAGAAGATTTTAAATGATGATGGGATTGTTTCTGGAGTGGATTTGGTTGATGGGTGTGTTAAGATATTGAGTAAGAATAAAGTTAAATGCGAGGTTCTGGCGGCGAGTATTAGAAGTACTAGGCAATTTAGGGAGGCAGTTAAGGTTGGTGCGGATATTGTGACATTGCCTTATGAAGTTTTTATTGAATCTTTAGGACATGCTAAGACAATTGAGGGGATGAAGAAGTTTAGCGAGGATGTTGTTGAGGAGTATGCGGAGTTGTTGAGAGGGAGAAAATGAGTCAGGTTTCTAAAAAGAAAGATAAAATAAGTGAGATGAAGAATTATTATAAGATGCAATCGTTTACTTTGAAGAATATTCCTGATTTGGATGTTTGTGTTTTGGGGGCTTTGGAGTTGTTTAATAGAGAGAAGATTCCTGGAATAAAGATTCCGTATAAGAGGCCGTTGGTTGTTGGGAGTGGGAATGCTGAGGCGACAGGGAGGATAGTTTTTGGAGATAGAGATGCTGTGTTTGCTAGTGAGAGTACGTATGAAAATAAGTTGAAGAATATTAAGAACATTGATGGAGTTATGATTGTTTCAGCGAGTGGTTCGAAACATGCTCCGATTATTGCTAGAGGATCTAAGAAATATAAGAAAAATATCTCGTTGATGACTAATAATCCTAAATCTGAGACTAAGAAATATATTAAAAATAATAAATTGTCTGAGGAGTACGTTTTTCCGAAACAGAGAGAACCTTATACCTATAATACTTCTACATATTTGGGGATGATTTTGGGTAAGACGAAAGAAGATCCTGAAGATATTTATGATTTTATTAAAAGAGATATTGATAAGATGAGATTTCCTGATTTTAGTAAGTATGATAAGTTTTTTTTAATTATTCCTCCTGAGTTTGGGGTTGGGATAAAGAGGATGTTAGGGGTTAAGTTTATTGAGTTATTTGGTAGAAGGATTGCGTATAGTGTTGAAACCAGTGAATATATCAAACATGCAACTACTGTTGTGCCCTCTAAAGAATTATTTATTTCGTTTGGAGAGAAGAATGAAGGTTATGGGAAGAAAGGAGATAGATTGTTTGTTCCGTTGCCGAAGAATGTTGGGTTTGGAGGGATGATGGCGATAAGTTATTATGTGATTGGGAAGATACAGAAGGCGCATCCGCCGTATTTTAAGCGGAATATTGGTGAGTACGTTAAGGATGCTTCGAAGGTTTTTGGGAGTGAGATTAAGGCGATTGTTGAGTAGATGCTAGTTTTTAGGCTTAAAGACCCAATAAGTTGGATCGTGTTTGGCTCCTAATCTCCTCTTATATCTATTTAGACTCGGTAGCTCAGATCCTCCAAAATTCAGCTTATTAAAATTTAATTTTTTTAATTTCTCAATTAATATTGAATAAGAGTAGGTAGGAATAGCTGTAAATCCAGTCCAATCATTAACACGGTGGAAATTAAGTTTCTTTGCTTCTCTCAAGGTGTATCCGGTATATAATCCAAACTCATTATTTGATAAAGACTCTCCAACAAAAAAAGAAACTGGTGCATCTCCAAGATGTCCCATCCAAGCCGAGACTCCTGTTAAATTTAAAATTTCCAGATCTATAGAATTATGATGGTCTTCGGGAGTAGATCCAATCATTTTACCACTTTTCGAGAGCATTGAGAAATGAGATTTTAATATGTTTCTTGCATAATCAACATCGTATTGAGAAAATTTATTCAGACTATAGCTTAGAGAATTTCTTTTCAGAAAATTATTGAATCTATTTGTATTTCTTTTGATTTCCTTACTAGGACTATTTATATCTACGATAGAATTATTATAGGTATCATCTTCTTTAAAAGCTTCAGGATGCCAGGGTGATTCTTCTATTGGCAGAAAATCTTTATTAAGCAATGATTTATATTGATTTAAATTAAGAAATCTAGCATAGATGCCTTTACAAGGAATGTCTGATTTTAAAACCTCTTCCGTAAACTGTGCGATACAATCACAATTGCTCTCTAAATCTCTTCCCCTAGGGGCAACTATTGTTATATATCCTTCGCTATCTCGAGTATCTAATTCTCTTTTAAAATATCCAATAGAAAAAAGATTGTTTCCATCCTCATAAATTAATCCAAAGGGATTGTTACTTTTCCCTCTAAGATTATTACCATTTGAATATAATGCAAAAGATAGAGTGCTGACCCCAAAACTACCATCTTTATATTTATCCACTATATGACTTTCATTTGGCGAGAAAGGTCTTACTGGTTGAAACATATCTACTAAGTTTTCTTCGATCTTATCCCTTAACGCATATTCTTCCGTTGTTACCATAGTTTTCTCGTAATATGTTTATTAATAAATCTTTGTTGTAATAATTATTACAAATATTTATAAAGTAAATATTATTAGGATTATTATGAATAGTGGAGTTTTGAAAGAGTTAAGATTGACAAGTAATGAGATTAATATCTTTTTAGTTTTAGCTAGAAAGGGTGGGATGAGTGCTACTGATGTCGCAAAAGATACTGGGCTAAATAGGCCTTATGTTTATTATGCTTTGGAAAGATTGCTTGAAAAGGGATATGTTTCTGAACTAAAAGTTAAAGGTAAAAAACTTTTTCAGGCTGTTGAATCTGGGCAGATAATCTCACTTGAAGAGGAGAAAATTGGAGCCCTGAAAAGTTTTATGAAAGAACTTGAGAAACAAAGGAAATTAAAGGACAAAGAAATTTCTGTGGAAGTTTTCAAAGGAAAATATGTTGTTAAGAACATTTTTAAAAAATGTTTTGCTGAGATTCTTTCAGGTGAAGAAATATTATATATAGGAATTGATGAAGAAAAAATGGAGGAGATTGAACCTATTTATTTAGAGAAGATATTGAATTATTTTGCTCAGGATAATATTAGTGAAAAGGTAATAATTAGAAAAGGTGGGAAAAGACTTTCTTATGCTAAAAGTACTAATTACCGAGAGCTTGATAAATCGATAATTGGAAATACTGCAAAGATCATTTATCAAAATACGGTTATAGAATTAATATATAGTGATCCTATTTATGCAATTGTTATTGAGAATAAAGAACTAGCTAAAACTGCCAAGAAACAATTTGGGATTTTTTGGAAGATTGCTGACAAAAAATGAAAATAGAAATAGATATTAGTGGACAAATACAACAAATCAATTATGATTCTTCTCTTGGTATGAAAAGAGAAGACGGATTTGAGAAGAGTGTTTTTCTGAGAAGTAAGGACAAAAAAGATATATTGAGAAAATATAAGGGGCAAGTCATAGACTTAATTGAAAAGATACATGCAATATTAATTTATTATTGCATTATAGATGAATTGAATACAGTCAGTGAGATAAAAATCTGTAAGGATGTTAATTTTAGGGTTTTAAAAAATATTCTACCATTGTTATTTAAAGAACATGAATATCTTAGAGGAATTAAGATACTAATGAGAAAAGGTGGTGATCCAGATTCTAGGGCACATCGGATTGCATTAAGAACGTTTAGAAGACAAAAATATGCAAGTCAGTTGATAACAAAAGAAATGATGGAACTATTATTATTTGAATTTAAAAGGTAAGGGTGGTTGACTAAGTCACAATTCCCGATTATGCTGTGCTTCAGCAAAGTCCACACAGCTCCTCCAGGCAACCCTTACTGTATAGCAATGATTAAAAAGTATATAAAACTTTGTATTGTTATGAAAATAGTTAATGGTTCTCGGGAAGAGTTGGAGAAATTTGGAAGTGAGTTTCTTTTTGATAAGCTTTCGGAAGTTTTGAAGGATAAGGATCATGTGGTTTTTGGAGTGGTTGGAGGGAGGAGTGTTTCTGGGATTTTGAGTGAGTTGGGAAGTAGGGAACTTGATTGGGAGAGGGTTCATGTTTTTTTTGTTGACGAGAGGTTTGATTCTATTGATAGTGATGTTAGTAATTTTAAGGTTGTGAGTGAGAGTTTGGGGAAAGGTGTGATTCATGGGTTTGATTATAAAAAAGATATTAAAGAATATTGGGATGAATTTTTGAAATATGGTAATGGGTTTGATGTTGTGTTATTAAGTAGTGGAGAGGATGGGCATGTGGGGATGTTGTATCCTGAGCATTTGTCTGTTAAGAATGATGATGAAGGATTTATTTTTATTGATGATTCGCCTAAACCTCCCTCAAAGAGAGTTGGGTTTACGCGTCGGGTGATTGAAAAAGCTGAGAGCGGGGTGTTGGTGTTTTTAAGGGAGGGGAAGAGAGAAGCTTTTGAGAGGTTTGAAGATGCTTCGGTTTCGGTTGAAGAATGTCCGGCTAAGTTGTTTAAGTGTATTGATGATGGATTGGTTTTGGTTGGTAGGTAGAGGGGTTATATTTGGTAGAGAGATAATCTTAATTTGTATTTTTGGAATCTATGGTTGGTTCCGTTAGATT
>CAZOQD010000014.1:0-11175 GCA_964581925.1 Candidatus Woesearchaeota archaeon | reverse complement strand
ATTTAATAACAGATTAATAGCAGTTGGGGAATTAAACAATAAAAGAATAGAGATAATCTTTATCAGAAAAGATAATTATATAAAGATTATAACAGTAATATAAACATGAAGATCAAACTTGACAAAGACGCAGATGCAGCCTATATTAAAGTAGTTGATGAAGTAAAAGACGGAGAAGCAACCAAAAATGTAATGCTCAGCGAGAACATAATCTTAGATTTTAACTCGGAGGGAAACCTATTAGGAATAGAAGTCCTTGACGCAAGCAAAACTCTAAATCAAGATCTACTTCTCGAAGCTAGTTCTATAAATTAACCACAATCATCCAAATACCCCAACACACTGACCATCAACACACCCACAACTCCCCTGCCCACAATCCAAAGTCCCAGGACGACAATCTTCAGTACAAGCAAACCCTTCACAATCAGGTCCATCACCAACAGCCACACAACTATCGGGATGACAACAACTAGCAGGAACACAATCACTATCAACCGAACATTCAACCTCACCACTACCACTATAATTTATACTAAAAAAATAAATCAAAATTACAAACAACAATATTAAAAACATAACAATATAAAGCAACTTATTATTACCAACAACTCGAATCTCTTTTTCCTTAACAACCATAATAATCAAAGAAAAAGACAATATAAAAAACTACCTAAAATTTAAATAGAATAAAAATATAGATTATAATAAAAGAGAGTGATTAATAAATGCCAGAAAAAAAACTAACAAGAAAAAACCTTACCAAACTCAATTATGGGATAATACATTCTCAAGTTGGATTTGCCGATGGTGTTTCAATTGTTATGAAACAGATAGAACAAGTAATGGTTCAGAAAATAAAAGTACCAAAATCAAATATTTTTTACCTCGTCGGAAAAGCTAAAACACCGAACCCATATACGAGACAACATAAGGTAATCTGGCACAAATATAAAGACAACAAACTTTTTGACAAAAACTTCAGCGAAGGACTAGGTGGAGAACTCAGCGAAAAAATAGAAAAAGCAATTGAACTCGCTAAAGAAAAAATAAGAGAATTTGTAAATGATAAAAATATTGATGTCATCATCGCCCATAACACCTCTCATCCAGTAAACTTTGTATTAGCCCTAGCACTTTCAAGATACTACCGAGACGAAAAAGCAAACAATAAAAAAACTCCGAAATACATTCTTTGGTGGCACGACTCTCATCTAGAAAGAGAAAGATACTTAAAACCAACTAAAGACATTTGGAGATACCTTCTACAAGGAGTCCCTGGAGAATTCGTCGACTATATAATCTTCATCAACAGCCTCCAATTCGAAGGCGCCCAAAAATACATCCACGAAATAGACAAAATCTCCCCAGGATATTCCAATCACCTACTTGACAACCATTGCGTAGTCTATAACACCGCAAGCAGAATCATAAACACCGTAGAAGACCTAGAGAATAAATACAACGAAAGAACTGAAAGATTTCTCAAGGAATACAAAATAAACGAACTGCTTAAAAATAATAACCTCAAACTAAACGACACTCAATTTGTACTACAACACACGAGAATAATTCCCAGAAAAAGAATAGACTTCGCCCTCGAATACTCTTACGAACTATTCTCAAAACTAAAAAAGGAAAAACTAAAAAAAGGAATGATTTTCATTATCTCAGGATATCACGGAGACGAATCCGGAAACTATAAACGAAAACTAATCAGACTAAACAAAAAACTATCAGAAAAATACAAAACAAATAAATTCTTTCTAATATTATCCGAAGACAAAAAAAATACAGACATACACTTTGATGAAATTCCAATCCTAATCAGAAAACTAGGGGGCATCTCTACTTACTTCAGTGAAATCGAAGGTTTCGGAAACAATCTCTTAGAAGTACTCGCAGCAGGATTAATCCCAGCAGTCTACACCTACCCTGTATTCAAAAAAGACCTCGCCAAATTCAAATTCAAAACCATCGCCCTCAATAAATTTGAAATCACAAGTCAATCAATCAACGACATGATAAAAGTCATCAAAAGTGACAGAACAAAAACCATCTGGGCCAATCAAAACCTAGAAATCCTAAGAAAAAAATTCTCCCATGAAATCATCGCACCAAAACTAAAAAGAGCAATAATAAGAAAAAGAAATCAAGAATGAATTAATATCGTTTCAACTACAAAGCACTAATATTCGAAGACTGCTTTCCAATATGATCTGCTAACAAATGATATTTCTCCCCTAAGGCGGCTCTAAGTTTCCTATTGGGCATTAAATTCCGACTAACAAGTCTTTCTTGCTCCGATACAGGATCACTATATAACCTATCAACAGCGTTAGTAACTGCATCAAAGGTCGCAGTCCTTAATTCCTCATCAGTTATACCCCCACTTATCTTAAGAACCTCGCCAGCATTATCAACCATACTTCGATGACGATAGTGTTGCAAAGCATCCCATTGAAATTCTTCAAAAGAGTCAACAAAATCAGAGTAAGTACTCCATTCTCGAGCTAAATTATCATAACCTATAACCCCTAAAGCTCCCTCAATAACTTGTCCAGCCATATCAGAAATCTTTTCTAAAACATCTCCTGGAGGTTTTCCCACTCCTATCGGCGCATCATCACTTCCCTTTATATTAACCTGAGTATAATTTCTTCCCTCAAGTAAGGGAGTATTATCATTTAAGCTATTAGTTGTTGAAAGTAACTGGAACAAAGCACTTGCCTCAATTCCATAATCTCTCGGGCTATACATATCATCAAGCAACCTCAATGAAAATCCCTGATCTCCGCAACAAGGATATCCAACATCCGGTAACTTTCCAGCAATACTAAACATTTCGAAGAATCCCTTAGTTCCCGCATTAACTCTTCCTCCCCTCTCCATAATCCCTGAATCAACATTTGTATGATATCTGGAAAAAGCCCCTTTAACAAATTCATCCCCCATATGACTAAGTGGCAACGATAATGCTAAAAAATGTCTCACACTCCTATGTTTATCCTCAGAATCAAAATAAAGTATAGAAGATTTATCTTGCCTATCCTCAATTAACGATTTAGAATTCTCTAATATGGATGTCAAATACATATTAATTCCTTTACCATACAATCCATTCCTATCTTCATTTAATCTTTCAATAAGTAATCCAAGTTCCGGTCTTTCACCAAAATCTTTCAAAATTAATTGCTTCATATCGTTATGCATCCTTAGATAAGATACTTTCGGAATTAAATCAGGCATTCCTAATTTTTCATACTCTTTTTTGATAACTCCAAAACTCTCAATCATCTGATCCTTAAGCTCCTCCGAACTACCATCAGTAGACTGATCTGATAAACAAACACTATCGATAACAGGTTCACTAATCCCATATTCAGAATACGCAGATAAGTTTGTCCTAACACCAAAATTTATCGTTTTAATTACATCTCCAGGTATCTCGTTAAAAGTAGGAATAACAACCGCAACATGACTATTCTCCTTAGGATTATACCTACCCTTATCTCTAAAATGAATATACTTATCAATTATATGCTCCAAATTCGGAATTCCAGTCATTCTCCACCCCTCCCAGAACCCACCTCAATCCTATTCCACACTCCATACGAACCAGACAGCCCGTTTACCAAACTCCCAGCCATTCTTTTAATATACTCTACAGGAACCTTACCAGTCAACTCAATAATCCCTCTAACATAATTACATTCAATACCCCTATCTTTAAACAATCTACTATGGCCTAACTCATAATTCAATCTATTAACTAACGAATCTTCTGAATCTTCCAAACCTCCAAAACCAATATCATCACCTATCATTTACAAACTCCCAAGACTCCATAAACTTCCTTACTCTCATCTTCCTCAACTTCGGCAATCAAAATATTTGTTATCATTTTCCATCCCCTTCAATTCTCTCCCCTTCCTTAACAACATCAGAATCCAACCCAAAAATCTTAGCAGCATTCCCACCAAGAATTAAATCCTCATCTTCCTTACTCAACCCAGCTTCTTTAATCTTCAACAAAGCAACACCTTGACTATCGTATGGAATATCACTCCCAAAAACAAGATTTCTGAAACCATATTTATTAACCGCCTGATTAATCCTTAAAGTTCTAGAATTTATTGAGATATCAGTATAAAGATTAGGATACTTACCACCCAACTCCATAATATCAACATCATCTCCAAAAAAGTGAGCCATAATTATCTTTAAACTCGGAAACTTCTCAGCAAGACTAACTATTCTCCTAGGATGAGATCCATTATGTTTAGCGGCAGCATGTATCAAAACAGGTAACCCTCTTTCCTCACATAATTTATAAATCCAACAAATCTCTTCATCATCAACAATAAAATCCTGGCCACTTGGGTGCAATTTCAAACCTTTAAATCCCTTATCTAAGAGAGAAACTAAATCATCCTTACCAATCACCTTAGGATCTACCCTTAGCAAAGGGATAACCCAATCACAATTTTTAGACTTCTCCAATATATCTAAAGACTGTCTAACCATTTGATCATTACTTCCACTAAAAGAAAAAACAACACTCTTATCAATCCCCCATCTATTCATAGAATTTCTTAAATTATCAAAACTCATTTCCCCACCATCAGCATCACTCCCAACATGACAATGAATATCAATTACCATCTGGACTCCAATCATTTATTCCCTCTAAAATAGAATCTAAACCTTCAGTACTTCCATGTACACAATCAGTTTCATATAATGCTCCAGGACTAGGAAAATTGATCTCTCCAAGATATCTCCCAGAATCAGATCCAAAGATATCCACTCCCGCCCAAACAGCACCCCTATCTTTGATAAAAGGCATTATTTCATCTAAAATTTGATAATCCCTATCAACTAATTCTGTAGCGACCACTCTACCTCCCGAGCTTATATTGCATTTGTAACCCCCCTCAGCAGGTAACCTCAAAAGAGCATTAACTGGATTATAAAATAAAACATTAACTCTCGTATCCCCATGCCTCTCGATACCTGGAACGTATTCTTGCAAAACAATATCCCTATTATCCTCTCCAGTCAACCCATTAGCCAATATCTCAAGTTCACCAAAAGATTTTCTTCCTATAGATAGTATTTCCCGTTCAGAACTATCTTCCCCCTCTCTAACTAATTTATAGATTCCCTTACCACCATTTCCATCAATTGGTTTAGAAACAAGATCTCTCCCAGAATCTCTCACAGACTTTATAAAAAGAGCTAATTCACGATTATCATTCCCAATATAAGTTTCTGGAAGAATATCAGATTCCTGAAACAATGAAAGATACCTTTTATCAGAATAGTCAAGTTTAGATAAAGGAGGATTAATGAACAATCTCGAACCATCATCATACTTAGCTAAACTTTCAAGAAATTCTTCTTTCAAAGGTATATCAAATCTACACATCACTACTTCATAATCTTTTGCTAAATTAACATCTGGTTCAGTAGAAACTGCCACATCAAATCTACTATCCTTTAACATATTTCTGACAATATAATCTGAAGAATCATCTGCTCTCCCAATATAATGCTCATCCATATAAACTAATACTTTTTTCATTTTGAACCAACTAAGCTGATAAGTCACCCTCATAAAGATCAGCAAGATAACCCCTTATTTGTTGAGCCCCAATCCCCTCAATTCTTCCATCTTTTTCTAACCCATTTGACTTAGCATAATCAATAATCACATCTGAAAAATTACGACCTTCTTCAATCATATTCTTAAACGGAGAGAGATAATGATCATTTTCAAGACCAAGAGAACTTGTACTTAGAATATTTGATAAATAAGTTCTCAACTTAGGATTAGAAACTCCTTCAAGTATTCCTATTGACTCAAACTCTTTCAATCTATTATACGAGGGTAAAATCATCTTTCCATCATGGGGAACAAACAAGCTTTCAACCCCATAATCATCATTACTATCAATTTCTAAATCAATCACTTCTCCATCTAACAAATCAGAAATCCCCTTATACATTGCAGCAAGAGCCATAACATTAGACAAGGTATTAGCATCAGATCCCCTAGCCTCAACAGTACCAAAACTTGTAAGTCTTAAAGGCCCCCACATACAATCTAATTCCTTAATACCTTCATCATCAAGACTATTACTCTTCAATAAATCAACAAATCTCCTATATGAATCCCTTTGTCTTTCAAAAGCATCCTCTAGACTATTCGGATACTCAAGCAATCCTCCTTCCTGAGGAAAGTCTTCAAAAACGTTATATCGATATATTGGAACCCTATAATTATTCTTACTATTTTTTCCATGAAAAAAAGGACTTGAAGACATAAAAGAAAAAACAGGGTCCATCGCTTGCATAGCTAAGTATTGTTTAAAACCCTTCTCATCTCCCTCCAATCTATCAACATGAACATGGGTCCCAACCAAATGATGTTCTAAATCTCTCTTCTCATCTCCCAAGATAATTCTCTTCCTCATCCCTCTTGGCCTCTCATAATCCCTAGACATAACTACAGACTCGTTATGTAACGTCGAAACAGGCATAGACCTTAAACCTAATTTATTTGCTATATCTTTCTGATTCACCAATTTTGACTTAAGATCAGATTTCAACATAGATAAATCTGAATAAGGATCAGAAATAGTTTCAATCATTGCTCTAGATAGTTCCCCAACAATACCACCTTTATTTGAATCATCTCCAATAACCTCAGAAGCCCTATTAGAAATAAATCCACCATTATTAACTAGATTAGTCTCAATCTCAACACCTACCTTAACTCCACTCATTCTAAAAATCCCCTACACATTTCCTTACTTTCATCTTCATCCATCTCCTCATTATTAATAACCATCATCCTACGCAACCCTCCGATCATATCCTCTTCGACTATCCATACCTAAATCTTCGTTTATCTCGCGAACCATATCAGTCAAACATTTGCTAGTCCTAACATCATCAAATCTATCTCTAGAAACAAAATAATCACCCTCTTGCGCACCAGAATAAAGCTCAGCAGAGAAACTATTATCACCCATTGCATCTAAAACAATACTGGCCTGACCTGCATATTTCAATTTCGGAACTGTAGAAACTACAACATCAAAACCATTTCTAGCAAGTTCTAAAGCAAAATGATATTCTTTAGTCCCACCAACCTCAAAATCATCACGATCCATATAAACTAAAACGTTTTTATCATAACTAGGATTATTAAATAAGTCTATCGATCCATGAGGCAATACAGCCACATCCCCATTTTCCTTTCCTTCAATTTTATATCTATGTTCCATTTCTTACCACTGGAGTCAATATCACTCACCTCACCACTAATATTTGTATCCATTTTATAATAATTACAGTGAAAAATACTACTTAAAAAAACCGATTAATTTTTTTGTACAATGGGAAACATTTATAAGCAATAAGGAACTTTCTACAAAGAATGAAAGCTAAAGTTAAAAAACTGCTATTTGAGTACACAAAAAACTCACGTATCACAACTAAAGAATTAGGCAAGAAAATAGGCACTAGTCAGCAGTCTGCATCCTACCTTTTAAGTAGCCTAAAAAAGAAAAAACTCATAGAAAAACCAGCGACGATGGTAGACGCTGTAAAGTTTGGTTATGTAAGCGTTATCGTCGGTTTCAACCTCTTAAACACCGAATATTCGACCAAAAAAGAAGTCATAGACGAGCTAAAAGAAATAGGCCCAATCATATCGATAGAGGAGTGCAAAGAAGGAGTCGATTTACTAGTAGAATACCTCGCCCCAAACCTCTCATCATTCAACAAATCACACATGGAAATCATATACAAATTCTACAAAAAATTAAGGACAATTTTTGTATTCCCTCTAATCGTCAGTCACAAATACAATAAAAACTATTTAGCCAGAAAATTAGACGATTCAGACAAAATCATCTTCGGCGATCGTGTCCTAAGAGAAATATCAGAAAGAGAATCAATAATCCTAAAAGAACTAATAAAAAATCCAGACAAAAAACTCATCGACATCTCAGATTCAACAAAACTCCCAACAAAATCGATAGTCAACATCAAAAAATCCTTAGAAAATAGAAACATAATCAAAGGCTACACCGCAATCCTCAACTACCAAAAACTAAACATCGACAGACAAATAATATTCCTAAGTTTCTCAAGCGAGGGCGTCAAAAAACTAGACAACTTCGCAGAATACACCAAACACAACAAAAACATCGTAGAATTCTCAAAAATCATAGGAGAATACGCCCTAGTCATAATCGTCGAAAGCATCAAGGACATAGAAATCATGAAAGATATCCGTGCAAACTTCCCCATAGAAAAATACCTAATCATAAAAAGTGAGAAAATCCACAAAAAAACATACCTACCAACAACAGAGTAAAACAAAGGAGATTATGCAACTATTAAATAAAAGTAACACAACATTTATATATAAAACTATGAATTTACACATAAAACAAGAAAACAGAATCCCTTACACAACTTATTTATTCACAAAACACCAAGAAAATAACAAAATAGCCCAACGAAGTGGGCTATGAAGTAACCTAAAATCCAATAAAACAAACCTATATAAACTTTACAACATTAAAACTAAAAAAGAGGAATAAACAATATGAAAGGAGAAATAACTGCGAAGCAGCAATCTAAGGAAAGGTTGCATCTAGGAAAACGTAGTTTTCCTGGATAATGAGCATAAGAATAATCCCCCTAGGCGGTTTCAACGAAGTCGGTAAAAACATGGTCGCAATTGACCTAGGCGAAGACGTAATACTATTAGACGGAGGTTTCTATCTTCCAGCAATAGTAGCCCTACAAGAAACCGAACGAGTCTACTCAGAAAAAAAGTTCAGATCCATAGGCGCAATTCCAGACGACACTATCTTAGACAAACTCGGCTTAAGAGACAAAGTCCGTGCAATAATCCCCAGCCATGCACACCTAGACCACATCGGAGCCCTACCTTACATAGCAAATAGATACAACGCAGACATCATAGCCACCCCATTCACAATCGAAGTCTTAAAATCATTACTATATGACGAAAAAATCCAACTAAAAAACAAACTAGTCCCAATCCAACCAAACGGATCATATTACGTCCAAGGAAAAAACAGAAAATACAAAGTAGACTTCATAAACATAACTCACTCAACCCCTCAATCTGCTTTCCTAGCAATCCATACACCAGATGGGATAGTCGCCTACTCAAACGACTTCAAACTCGACAACAATCCAATTCTAGGATTAAAACCAAACTATCAAAAAATGGAAGAAATAGCAAAGGAAGGAATCAAAGTCCTCATCTGCGACTCCCTCTATGCAGGAGACAACAGAAAAACAGCAAGCGAAAAAGTCGCCAGAACAATGTTAGAAGACGTCCTACTAAACACAGAAAACCGGGACAAAGGATTATTAGTCACAACATTCTCATCACACATAGCAAGATTAAAATCAATAGTAGACTTCGGGAAAAAACTAGACAGAAAAATAATCTTCATGGGAAGGAGCCTAGCCAAATATACAAAAGCAGCAAACAAAGTCAACATATGTCCATTCATAAAAGATGTAGAAATAGCAACATACCGAAGACAACTAGAAAAAAAATTAAAAACCGTCCAGAAAAGTCGCGGAGAATATATGATTGTCTGCACAGGCCATCAAGGCGAACCAGGAAGCATATTGGACAGAATGGCAAGAAACAAACTACACTATCAATTCAACAACCAAGATCATGTAATCTTCTCATCTTCAACAATCCCTACAGAAATAACAATAGAAAACCGAGCAGCCCTAGACGCAAGATTAAAAAAGAAAAAAGTAAGAATGTTCACCAACGTCCACGTAAGTGGTCATGCCGGACGTGAAGACATAAGAGACTTCATCAACATCCTCAACCCCCAACACATAATCCCCGCCCACGGCCCCCACGAAAAAACCCAACCATTAATCGACCTAGGAAAAGAACTAGGCTACAAACCAAAATTCCTCCATCTAACCAGCAACGGAGAAAAATTAGTATTCAATTGAAAACTTATCAAACCAAACACTTTAAACAACATGGTAAACACTAATAAAATAAATAAAAAAACAAGCTGCGAAGCAGCAAACTCAGGAAAGGTGACTTGTCAGCTAACTAATAGGAGGTTGCATCTAGGAACCTAGGTTCCTGGATTTTCATACGAGATGGTAAACGAAAACATCATAACAGCACTTCAGAACTCAATCACAAAAGGAGAACCCTTAGAACAAGCAAAGCAAGTAATGGTTAATTCCGGTTACGACCAAAACGAAGTTGAAGAAGCCTCACATTACGTTGGAGGAAACATAACCCAAAACAACCAACCAAGACCTAGTGAACAACTAACAATGCCAAATCAAAAACAATTCATAAAAAACCAACCATTCCAAGCAAACTTCCAAAATCCTCAAGCACAACAGCAAACACAACAACAAAACCAACTCCAGCCAACAACCAAAAACCAAACAACTCCACAATTAAACCCAACTCAACAAACCCCAACCCAAACCCAACCCATCGCAAACCAGCCAATCCAACAATCCCAATTAAACCAACAACCAATTCAACAATTCACTCAACAGCCACTAACAAATCAAACAACAAACCCACAAAACAACAATATCCAAGACAGCATAATACAATCTGAAAACCAACCCACCTCACAAGAAGATCCTCAACCAGAAAAACAACTAACAAAAAAATCATACAAGTTAGAAATAATGCTAGTCATAATCCTAATCATGCTTTTAGGAGTCCTAGCCCTAACATTCATATTCAGAAACTCCATCCTCTCATACTTATCTTAAACTCAACCAACTAAAATGTCCATCTACCAACCATCAGACGATTCATACCTACTACAAAAATCACTAACCAATTTCCTAAAAAACAAACCAAAATCCCTAAAAATCCTCGACATGGGATCAGGCTCAGGAATCCAAGCCCAAACCTGCAAAAACCTAAACTTCAATAACATAACAACAGCCGACATAAACAAAGAAGCAACCACTCATCTAAAAAAACAAAACTTAAACCCAATCCCCTCAAACCTCTTCTCCAACATTAAAACCAAATTCAACCTAATCATATTCAACCCCCCCTATCTCCCCGAAGACAAAAGAGAACCAAAAGACAGCAAACTA
>CAZOQD010000013.1:0-11411 GCA_964581925.1 Candidatus Woesearchaeota archaeon | reverse complement strand
AACGAAGATGGAACAACAGAACTCTACTCAGTAGAACCAGCCGGAACTGCAATAAAAGTCGAAGACTACGACGCCAACTTCGGATCAGGAATGCCATTCGTCCTAGGACTACTAGAAAGACAATACTCTCACAACCTAACAATCCAAGAAGCAATCCATCTAGTAACCGAAGCACTAAAATCATCAACCCAAAGAGACACCGGATCAGGTTACGGAATAGACATTTTCACAATCCAAAAAGAGGGGATAAAACAAGAAATAGCTCAAGAAATCGCAGCTAATTTCGTCGACAAAAAAGGACAAAGAAGATAATCCACTAATTTTAATATTCAAAATGAAAATTAAACAATCAATCAGTATACAATCTAAAGAAAAATCTAAATCAACGCTAGGGGGTAGCATTTAGCAAGTTAGGAAAGGTGACTTGTTAGGAAAACCTAGGTTTTCATACGAGATGGCAGACATTCTAAAAGACATCCAAAAAGAACTTCCAAAAGTAATCAGCTCGGCCAACTTTGAAGGAGCAAACATAGTCTTATACACCGACGAAATAGACTTCTTAGTAAATAACGACGGAAAAATAAGAGAACTAGTTGGCAAATTCAAAAAAAGAATCGAACTCCGAGCAGACTCAAAATTACTAAAAACTGAAGAAGAAACAGAAAGAATAATTAGAGAAATAGTCCCAAAAGAATCTGAGTTAACAAGTATCTTATTCGACCCACAACGTTCTATTGTAGTCATAGAAGCAAAACGACCTGGATTAGTCATAGGAAAATCAGGAGGTCTATTAAAAGAAATCAAAGAACAAACTCTCTGGATACCTCAAATACAACGTTCCCCAGCAATTCAATCAAAAATTACAGAAAACATAAGAAACGTCCTCTACCAAAACAACAACGCAAGAAAAAGATTCCTAAATTCTGTAGGTAAAAAAATCTACAAAGAATGGAACCCTGAAAAGATGGAAGGTTGGATAAGAGTGACTATGTTGGGAGGCGGAAGACAAGTAGGAAGATCCTGCATTTTATTACAAACTCAAACAACAAAAGTCCTTATGGACTGTGGAATAAATCCCGCAGCAAAAGGAAAAGACCGTTTCCCTTATCTAGACATCTCAGAATTCAAAATCAGCGAACTAGACGCAATAATCCTAAGCCACGCCCACCTCGATCATTCAGGACTAATCCCCTACCTATTCAAAATGGGCTACCGAGGACCAATCTACATGACAGCCCCAACTCGAGACTTAGCAGCCCTTCTAGCTCTAGACTTCATAGGCGTCGCTTACAAACAAGCAGCAGCACCGCTATTCTCTTCAGTAGATGTAAAAGAAATGGTAAAACATACAATCTGCTTAGATTACAACGAAGTAACAGACATAGCCCCAGACATCAGAATAACTTTCTACAACGCCGGACACGCACTAGGCTCAGCCGAAACCCACATCAACATCGGAAACGGAGCCCACAACCTAGTCTACTCAGCAGATATAAAATACCTAAGAACCAGACTCCTAGAAAAAGCAAACTCTCATTTCCCCAGAGTCGAAACAATGATCCTAGAAGCAACCTATGGAGGCAAGAACAACATACTACCCTCAAGAAGAGAATCAGAGGAAGCATTAATCAAAGAAATCAAAGTAGCAATCGATAGAGGGGGAAAAGTTCTAATCCCAGAACTAGGATTAGGAAGAGCCCAAGAAACAATGCTAATATTAGACGAAGCCATGAAAAACAACCTCATGCCAAAAGTCCCAATCTACATCGACGGAATGATCTGGGACATCAACGGAATCCACACCGCCTATCCAGACTTCCTAAACAGCCAAGTAAGAAGAGACATCTTCCAAGACAAAAACCCATTCGTATCAGACATCTTCAAACGTGTAGGCTCTCCAAGAGAAAGAAAGGAAGTCATAGAAGGTAGCCCTTGCATCGTCCTAGCAACATCAGGAATGTTAGTCGGAGGAGCCAGCGTAGAATACTTCAGACACTTCGCAATCAACCCAGAAAATAAATTATGTTTTGTATGTTATCAAGGCGCAGGATCCCTAGGAAAACAAGTCCAAGACGGAGCCAAAATAGTCAAAATGAATATAGAAGGTAAAGAAGAAATAATCCATGTAAACTTCGATGTAACAACCATCGACGGCCTAAGCGCCCACGCCGGAAGAAACGAACTCCTAAACTTCGCAAACCAATCCCAACCAAGAGCCTCAAAAATAATCCTAAACCACGGCGAACAATCGAGATGTTTAGACTTAGCCTCATCAATCTACAAACTCCATCACATAGAAACCAACGTTCCAAAGAATATGGAAACAATCAGACTTAAGTAATCTCTAAACCTCCCCCATCTTCTTATGCCAGTCAATATGTCTATCAAATTTCATATCTAGCTTATAAGAATTTAAAGCCAATTTCCAAGTCAAACCTAGATTAAGCATCAACAAACCAATAACAATTGCCTCATTCTGCCAACTCCCTCCAATAATCTTAAGCAACAATTGATAAGCAATAAACAACCCAAACAAAATCAACAAAACATCAATCCAATCAATCTTCATTAACACTAACCCCCAAAACCCACTATCTTAATTAAATAAATACCCAACAAAATTATCAACAACCAAATAACCATAGACATCCAATCAATCCTAGTTTCCATCAATAAAACAAGCAAAATAGATTTAAATAATTTTTGAAAACATCAATCATTTTAAAAACTCTTTTCACTATCTACAATTACAAAAAGATAAATCATGGTTCTTAAAGAGAACCCTTTCTTAGGGGGGTTGCATCTAGGGAACCTAATTCCTGGATAATGAAACACAATTCAAAAATCACAACAATTCTAATAACAATGTTTATAGTAACACAACTAATCGGCCTATCCATAATCTCAACATATCAAACAATCCCATTACCATACGGCATGGAACCCCCCGAAGAAATAAAAGACCAACCTCAAGGCCCTTCAATAATCATAGCCTTCATAATAGCAATAACCCTTTTCATGATCCTAATCAAATTCAATCTATCAACTTTCATAAGACTATGGTTCTTCCTAGTAACCACATTAGCATTAGGCCTAGCTCTAACTGCAATCCTCTTTTCACTAAACATAACAACCTACTACTCCCTACTAGCCCTAATCATAGCCCTCCCTCTAGCCTACATAAAAATCTTCAAAAGACACCTCATAACTCACAACCTAACCGAACTCTTAATCTATCCCGGAATCGCCGCAGTCTTCATCCCACTACTAAACGTCCTATGGATAATCATAATCCTACTACTAATCTCGCTATACGACATCTGGGCCGTCTGGCACTCTAGCTTCATGGAAAAAATGGCCCGTTATCAAATCGAAAACCTAAAATTCTTCACAGGATTCTTCATTCCATACACAAATAAAAAACAAAGAAAGAAAATAAAACAATTAAAACAAAAATACAAAAACAATGAAAAAGAACTAGAAAAACATTTCAAGAAATCAAAAATAAAAGTCAACCTAGCAATCCTAGGCGGTGGAGACGTCATCTTCCCAATAATCACTGCAGGAATTTTCATGATAGCCTATCAATCAATCATCCCCGCACTAATAATCTCCCTTTCAGCCACCCTTTCACTACTCTACCTTTTCATCCTCGCAAAAAAAGGAAAGTTCTACCCAGCCATGCCCTTCTTAACTATTGGAATGTATTTAGGCATGATATTTTATTGGTTAGTTTTTTAGAAATAAAAATTCCATCATTCGCTTCGCTCACTTCGCAGCAGGCTGCGGGGTATCTTTAACCTCCAACTTATGCGCCCCCACCTCGGAGCAAGCTCCGGGGGTATTAACCCAGTTGGAGGAATAAAATTATGCTGCCTTATCAGAAGAAATCCTCAGATAATCACGATCAATCAATTTTCTCAAGGCATCATTATCATAAAGACGATCATGTATCTCAACACCATTCTCAGTAACAATAAAAGGAAGAGATCGATACAAACTATTCTTAGACGGAACAAATTCTTCATTATAAAGATCCAAACAAGGTTCACAATGACTAACATGCAACCCAATAGTATCACGTGCAATTTCTGTAAGGTCATTAATACCATCTGAATCAAGCTTACTAAGATCCTTACCTAAACCAAGAAAATCTAAAAAATAACCTAATCTTTTTTCATTATACAAAAAATCACCATAAACCATCCTCCATAAAACTTTAGACTCTACATCACTTAATCCCGCCCTATCTGTAAACCCATAAACTTTATTCTGATTTGGGAGCCTCTGATTAATAACATGAGTCAAAACATCCACATTCGTTAACTCCACCAAAGATATAAATCTATTTTCCGGAATCTCTTTACATTTCTCTATTTCATCACTAGTCATCTACAAAAACACCCCATTACCATTTATAACCCTATCCCCTGCCTAAAATTACCAAATCTTAGATACAGTATTATTTTAATTCCTCAGATTTAGATTTAATAAACTCCTCAATACCTTTTACATTAGAAATATCTGCCCTATACCCTACTCCAGAACCTCCCCCATAAACATTCCCTAATTCTCCAATGAGAGTTGCTTTCAAAACTAATCCAGAATCAACCAACGGATCCAAAACCTCTATAATACGATATTTATCCTGTCTTCCACCATAAACTTTCCTCTTACCAAGATTACTTTGATGAAGGGATTTAGAAACTCTAACAGCTTGAAAATATTTATAATCTCCAGCATCTTTAGTCATTGAAACCAATTCTATTAATGTATCACTAGCTAGAGCAATCATCTCAATCTCTCTAACTGCATTTCTTGCATCATCCATCCTTCTAATCCTCATCCAACCTTTAAAAACTTTACCATTTTGTTCTGATTCTCCAGTGATAACAAAAACAAAAGCTTTATATACCCAATTACACAAGAAAGAGTATTGAAAATGGCAAAGACTATACAAACTATGGATCAAGGTATAACAGATCACTTGGGGGAAATGTTAGTACTAGAATTAGGAAAACGAGATACCCCTGTCGTTACTGGATTTTTTTGCAGTTATGATGGAGATTTTTTAGAATTAAGCGAATATTTACAACACGGAGAAAACTGTACATTACCTAGAATACTAAGATCTAAAGGTGAATTAGATCCAGATACAAACCCAGAAAATGATGCTTCAAAAGATTATTTCTTAAATAGAAAATTTGTCAACAAATCAACAGTTGTATCATTTCAAACTTTTGAAGATGTAATGGAGCAATATACAAAAAAATGATAATCAAACCAGAACTTGTAAACAAAATTAAAGATTACTTTAGTCTTAATATTTACGAAACCAAAGTATGGGTAGCCCTGTTAAGTAAAGGAGTAGCCAGCGCTGGAGAAGTAGCTGAACTTTCAGGAGTACCAAGATCACGTACTTACGACGTTCTAGAAAGCTTAGAAAAACGTGGATTCGCAATAATGAAACTCGGTAAACCTGTAAAATACATCGCAGTAAAACCAAACATTGTCATAGAAAAACTAAAAACAAAAACAATGAAAGAAACCGACGAAAAAATCGAAAACATCACAAAATTAAAAGAAACAGAAGAATACAAAGAACTACAGCAACTATACTCAACCGGAATTCAACCAGTCAAACAAGAAGACATCTCAGGCGCAGTAAAAGGAAAATCAACAATCTACAACCACCTAAAAGAACTCTTAGAAAATTCAAAAAAAGAAATAATCATATGCACCTCAACTCAAGAAGTCCAACTAAAATCGAGATTTTTCTCACTATTATTCGACAGACTAAGAAAAGCAAACATCAACATGAAAATAGCCCTATCAGGCGATGAAAAAGATATTAAAAAAATAAACAACAAATTCAAAATCAAAGCCAAAAGAATCCTTATCGACTCCAAGTTCTTCATCTCAGACAACGAACAAGTTCTATTCCTAATCTCAAACACATCATCACCAGACGAAGAAATCGCAGTATGGTTAAACACACCTTTCTTCGCTTCTACTCTTAGTTTTATGTTCGATCAAGCGGTGAGAGAGTAAGATGGCAAGTCCTACAACATTTTACGTTGCAAAAGAAACAATTAGAGATGGTAAGACTCTAGAAATAAGAACTGAAAGATTTATTGCCTCAGATCATCCAAGTGATTCTGTATGGTCTCCCCATAGAGATGCAAAAGATCTTGCCAACACCTGGAACAGTGTAGGATTTGAATTTAAACCTATGGGTCAATCAGTGTATGTATCAAGACATATTCCGAGCAAAGATATATACCAAACAATAACTCCATTAGAACTTTCTGACTATCATACACTTACTAAGGCTATTCACAATAAAATAAAGTAGATTTCAACCCTCCTCAACCTCATTCTCCCCAATAACTTTCTTATCCCTTTTCAAAAACTCAGCAGACCACTCACATTTTTATATCCATCATTCATTATTCTTCCATGAACACAATCTTCACCACAACCGACAAAACTGAAAGAACTATCAGACTAACAAAAACTCAATGGAGCCATATAAGACAAGACCATCCAAATGTCACTGATTATCAAGATATCAAAACAACAATAGAAAACCCAATCAAAACCATTCTCTTAGAAAAACAAAAAATAGTTTATTACAATTATTTCAAACACAGAAACAACCCAGCAAAATATCTCAAAGTAATAGCAAAGTTATTAAACGGAGAAGGATTTGTAATAACAGCACATTTCCAAAGGACAATAAAATGAAAGGGCAAATGAGAATTTATTACGATGAAGAAGGAGACTATCTCACTATTTTTATAGGAGACTCTAAATCTAACTATGGTGAGGAAATTACAGATTATATCACAATATTCAAAGATAATGAAACAGATGAGATTATAGGGATAGGAATATTAAACTTCAGAGACAAAGCAAAAGAACTCCAAAACATCAAAATAGATCTTCCCATAGATATAAGACTTTTCGCAAGAAGCCCATCTAACCTTTCTCAACCTCAATAACCCCCATCTCCCCAATAACCTTCTTATCCACTTTCAAAAACCTAGAAAACCACTCATCGAAAGTCAAGGAATGCTTAACCTTAACATACAAATAACCATCCTTCTCAAAAACCTTCCCTGAACCCCGAACCCCCGTAACCTTCCCCAAACTCTTAACCCCTCTTGATTCATTCACCTTCCTAAACCTCCCCGCATTCTTCCCATCAGAAACCAGAGGACCCTTAACTAAATCATCCTCTTTCCTCGAAAGCCTAAAATAAAACCTAGATTCATTCCTAATATCATCATACTCAAATCCACTTTTCCTAACCACAAATTCCTTACCAAGCCGAGAAAGCACAAACCCAAAAAACTTCTTACTCTTAGTTCCAGCAATATTCCCAGCCTGCCTATCAGTCTTTACAACAATAACATAATCATCCTTACCCTTAAAACTACTCCCAACCTTAACCATCTCAAAATACTTCAAAGAAGGATTAGCAAGAAACTTCCTACAAACTTTCTGAAACCTCAACAAACTATCAAGACTCAATCCCGAAACAACATTCCTCTCCTTATACGTAGGATCAATCATAATAACAGGCCCAACTTTCTTACTTGGATTAACGACAGCCATTATCTCACCTTCACTACCATAAGACTTCGCAGAATCAATGACCAACTTCCTCTTCTTAAAATCAAATTTAGCAAAAGCCTTCATCAACTTAACCAACCCTCCATAATGAACAACTAACAACTCAAGAGCATATCCAGAAAACCCATTTATATAACTCTCCGCCCCATAAACTCCCTGAGCATGCGCAAGATCCTTAGCCAACAATATATCATCCCTCAACCCAACATTCCCCTTCAACTTCTTAACCAAATACCTAACATGAGAATAACTCAAATCAGTAACATTCTCTGCCTCCTCAGGCCTATTTATCTTAATAGTAGGAATAACCTCAATCAAAACCCCATCAACCATCTTCTGATAATAATTCCTAGAACCATGAACCTTCTTAAACCCCCGACCCAACACCTTCCCCAACAACCCACTCACTCCCTCATCCCCATACTTCTTATCAAACCTAACAAAAACATCCACATCATAAACATCCTTCTTAACCAAACTCCCCTTCGCCAAACTCCCCCCTAAAAAAACCTCAGCCTCAATCCCTTTTTTCCTTATCCGACCCTCCAACTCTTTCTTAAACTCAACATAAATCCCATTAACCCTATTCAAAACCTCCTTAGAAGGCTTTATCTTTTCAACCCGACTATCAAGTATCCCCTTAACACTTACCACTTTCTTCATAACCTAAACAATCTAAAATCATATTTAAAGGTTCTTAATAATAAACACAAACTACTCTATCTCAAAAAATGATAAATCCAGATCTAAAAATAATTACAACATATCAATATAGAATTCTACGAAATGGCCGAACTATGAGGCCATGAAAGTAGACAAATTAGAAAACTCGCGAGCGAGGTAAGCGACTACCCCTTCTCCCCCAACCTCCTCTCCGCCTCAATCGCCGCCATGCACCCAAAAGCCGCAGCAGTAACCGCCTGCTTATACTTATAATCATGAACATCTCCAGCCGCATAAACCCCACTAACCGAAGTCATCATCCCCTCCTTAAGGGCCACATAACCCTGTTTATCCAACTCAACCTTCCCCTCAAAAAGCGAAGTATTAGGAACATGCCCAACCGAAATAAACACCCCTCCAACTTCCATCTCATCACTCTCACCACTTTTATTATTCTTCAAAACAACACTTCCAATCATCTTATCCCCCTTAACCTCCTCCAATTCAGTATTCCAATGAACCTCAATCTTCTTATTAGCAAAAACCTTATCCTGCATCGCCTTACTAGCCCTAAACTCATCTCTTCTATGAACCAAATGAACCTTACTCGCAAACTTAGTCAAAAAATTCGCCTCCCCCATAGCCGCATCCCCCCCACCAACAATCACCAAAACCTTGTCATTAAAAAAAGGCCCATCACACAAAGCACAATAAGAAACCCCCTTACCCGAATACTCCAACTCTCCCTTAACCCCTAACTTACGAGGATTAGCTCCCGTCGCAATAATAACACTCTTACCACTATAACTATCCTTACGAGTTTTAACAACAAACGGCCGCTTACTAAAATCAACATCAACAACCTGTTTATCAACCACCTCCGCCCCAACCCTCTTAGTCTGATCCTTCATCTCCGTCATAAGATCAGGACCCAAAATCCCTTTAGCAAAACCAGGATAATTCTCAACCTCCGTAGTATTAACCAACTGCCCCCCGGGCAAAGGCCCCGTCAAAACCAAAGTCCTAAGCCCCCCACGAGAAGTATAAATCCCCGCAGTATACCCAGCAGGACCTCCTCCAACAATCACCACATCATATATCTCATTTTCCATTTTAACAAATCAACTACAATCTCATAAGAAAACCTTCTTATTTAAATTTATTCCAACTCCCTCTCATCTCTCTTATCGCCGTCATCATCCTTATCATCCCCTCCATCACCCTCCCCATCAGTCAAATCCAAATATTCCTCTTCTTTCTTTTTGTTCCCATCCCCACTACCCTCATAAATCTTATTATCTCCTACATCATCACGACTATACTCTCTCGACTTACTATCACCTACCTCTAAATCACCAACCCGACCCTCATCATAATTATACGAGCCACCAATAATAACTTTCTTATCTTTCTCATCAACCCCACCAACATTCTCAACTCCATCGACATTCTCAATCCCATCAACCTTCTCACCACTACCTATCTCAACTTTAATCTTATCTATCTCCTCACCCTTCAATCTCCTCTCCTCCCTATCCCTCTCCAACCTATCCCCTTCCAACCTATCCCTCCCCTCCCTATCCCTCTCATCCTCATCAACAATCTCCATAAACCTACTCCTCCTCTCATTATCTTTTTTCTTCCCCTTCCCAGAACCCATACTACTCTCAATATCAATAATATATTTCCCCTCCCCCAACTTGTAAATCATCGGCCTATTCTTATTAAACAAATTAACAATATCAATCTCAAACTTCCCAGGATTCAAAACCCTCACCGACTCCAAATCCAATATCACCGGATCCGCAGCATCCTTAATCCCCGTCAACTCCCGAATATCACTCTCAATCTGATCCATATCACTCCGATCCAACTCCTCCATAACCCTACTTACCTCATCATTCATCTCAACAAGCTTCGCCTCCCGAATATAATAAAAAAACTTACTCCCACATTCACACCCATTCAACAACTCCTCAGAAGCATCCGGATAAACCTTCGAACATTTAGTACATTGATGTGGCATCCAAATAACAAACCAACAGGATTAATAAATATTTATGAAAAAAATCACTACTAAGATTATATGAAATAATTAAATAAGATAACTCC
Source organism: Candidatus Woesearchaeota archaeon (assembly GCA_964581925.1). Classification (GTDB taxonomy): domain Archaea; phylum Nanobdellota; class Nanobdellia; order Pacearchaeales; family GW2011-AR1; genus ARS1285. Next base: position 998 of record CAZOQD010000013.1, on the reverse strand, counting down.
AAGATGCATATAATTTAACTATCTCCAAGTAGTTACATGTAGAAAGATTTATAAACACAACTTTATCAATTTTAACATGAATAAATTTAATTTAAAAAATTTAATATCAAACCAAGACGGAATCATAATTTGTGGTAAATTTTTAGTTGTACGAGGATATGATAAAAAAGATGGAATCCAAAGATTCTATAACTCAAAAGAAGATTTAACATCAAGAATCCAAGGTACCGATATGCCTAATGGAAATCATTATCTTGTAGATGAATATGATCAAGATCATCTTAATCTAGTTCAAGGACACGAACTTGATAATGTAACCACATTAAGAAGAGCTTACAAACTTAGACTATACAATGGATTAACAAGAATTGCCATAGGTACCTCAATAACAAGAGATCAATATCCAGAACTTTTAGATCAAATATCAATTAAACTAGCCAATGATGGAGAAGAAGCAATCGATTCACCCCAATAAAAATGACAGAAGATAAATACGATTTAAAAAGTCCATTCAGAAACGATTATGAAGAACTAGAAAGTTTTGTATCAGACTTTGAAATACCTGATGATGACGTATTAGGAGATATTAGAATCGATTCCAGAAAATTAAAAGATCTTAGAGACAAAGTATCAGAAAAGATACCAATATCTAAAGATGATTTATATAACCTTTTAGAATATCAAAGCCATCTATTTTCATTATCAACAGATGAAGCTTACGAAGCCGGAAACAAAGAAGAATCTCTACATTATTTCAATAAGGTAAAGACTACACAAAGAATAATGAGAGCACTTAAACCAGAATTATATGATAGTTCTCAGATTATAGATAATTAGCCTATTAAATAAAAAACAAATAACCCTCAATTCATCACCAACTCCAACTTAGTAGGATCCTTCTTCATTTCTTTAACAATACTCGCCGGCCCAATTATCGTAACCGCATCCTGTTGCCCAACCAAAGCCCGAGCCAATCCACTCTTAAACTTATCCCAAAC
>CAZOQD010000012.1:0-11483 GCA_964581925.1 Candidatus Woesearchaeota archaeon | reverse complement strand
TGGTTTAAAAATCTATTTTCTGTTATCTTAGATTTCTGTTCATATTGGAAAGTGTTTCTAGCGCTTTCATTATATATGATCTTCCATTTAATTTTTTTAGCTTCGCACTTTTTTATTACTTTTGTGATAAGAGTATCTGTTCTTTCTTTATCTTCTCCCCCATAGGCTCCTAAAACATACCAAATATCTCCCTTCCCCATTATATTTATGCCTTCGTTGAAAACAGTTTCCATTCCTTTCCATCCTTTAAAAATCTCGGCTTCTGATTCCCCAGTTTCTAGGGATTGTTTTAATTTTAACTCTGGAAGAATTTTTTTTATATCTTTTTTTTGGATTTCAATTTCTTTTTCTTTATCATCTAGGAAATCTAATAATCTATCTGGATCTACGGCCTTAAAATGTTTTGTATTTGCTATAATTACATGGCTTGCTAATCCTTTATTTGATAATCTTTCCAATCCATCATATACTTTAGAAGTGTGGATTCCTGTTTTTTTGATTATTGCTCCAGATGTTGTTGAGCCTAATTCTAATAATGAGAGGTATATTTTTATCTCGTTCTTTGATAATCCTATTGATTCTAGAACTGTTTTGATTGCCATATAATTGTTAGTTATGGGTTCTTTTTAAGTTTTTCTATCCTTCCCCCTGAAGGGAGGAATAATGTTTAAATAGGGAGAATAACGGCTGTTATTAAAAATATAAATAATATTACAAAATGAAAATGGATAAACAAATAATAAGATCACTTCCAGAACTAGTAACAACTCAGGAAAACTTTGATGAGTCATCTTTTTCCATAGGAGAGATGGAATCTAGATTAAGAATGGTTTATAGGTTTTATGAGGATCTTTGTCGAAGTGAAGGATTTTGGGGGGAAGTGAGCTTTGTGAGAAGTGCTGAAAAAAAACTTTCTGAATATTCTAAAGAATTTATTGGAGATAGAAATTCTATCCCAGTATTTGGAACCTTGACAGATGAAAAATATCAGTTAAGAGTTTGGATGGATATGACTGGAATAATACGAAATGATCATGTAGATAGTGGAGGTGGTAAACCCAATTCTTATGTATTTGGACTTTCTGCAAGGAAAGATGATACAACGGGTATTAAAAATATAAAAACTGCTGCCGAATATATCTTTGAGGAGTTTAAATCTAATAGACTTAATGAAAGAACAACAGTATATCATTCACCAAATTGTCTTGGAGATTATATTTATGGTAGTATACCAAGAAAGCTATTGGGCGAGCTATTAAAACAAGATAGGTGTAGATGGTAAGAACTTCCACACTTTGAACAGTATAATTATCTTCTAGAATTCCTTATTAAATAAGTAATGTCGGTGTAAATCGGGATTTCTTTTATGGAGAATAGTTTTACGGTTAGGAACCAGACTGCTAGGATTAATAGGGTTGAGCCGAAGTACCAGGATAGGGTGTGGGTGAAGTCGAATAGGATTATTTTGTGGTGATACCAGCTGGAGAGGATTACGATTCTTAATATGTTTACTAGGAAGAATATTAAGAATCCTAGTAGGATTGAGTAGGTTCGCTTTCTTAGAGGCAAGGGGACTGATAGGTTGAGGATTAATAACAATAGGTATGCTGAGCCTGCAACGCAGGCAGGGATGATTTTTACTAGAGTTATTGTGTTTATGGAGATGATGTCGTTGCTTACGGAGATGTTATAGAAAAGGCTTAGGATGTTTGAGGTCGAGAGGATTGTTAGGGGGGTGAAGATTTTGTAGATTAGAGGTAGGGAGAACATTAGGGCCAGGAGGATTAGGTATCTTACTAAGATTTCTAGGGGTTTGTTGGGTTGGTTTTTAGGCTGTTTCTTAGTGTGTTTGGGTTTGGTAATGGAGGGGTTTTTCCTCTTTTTCATAGATAGGAATGGATAATGTGATTTAAATAGTTAATTGAAAGGTTCAAATTGGTCTTTTCTTTCGAATCTGCTATGGTCTCTAGTGTTGAATTTTTTCATTATGGATTTCCAGCTTTCGTCAAGGTTGATGTTGTGACTGTTGGCTAGACAGGTTAGGGCGAAGATGATATCACATATTTCAGATCCTATGTCTTTTGTATCTTCTCCGGATTTTTTTATACGGTCTCCGTATCTGTCGTTTATTTCCTTAGAAAGTTCTCCTAGTTCCTCGCTTAGTTTTGCCATTATGGATAAGGGTTTGAAGTATTGAGGAGTGAATTGGTTTGTCCATTCGTCTACTTGTTTTTGGATATCTATGAGAGACATATTAATTGGAGTGATGAATAGAATAAAAAGATTGTTGTTGTGGATAGGAGTTTTATAGGAAAGGATGTTTGGAGTTTGTGATGGTTATCTAATGTCTATAATCATCCTATAAAAAGACACAATCTGGTTTCGTCGCAGATATGGTTATCTTCGCAATCCTTATCTTCCTTGCATTTTGGATTGTATTCTGAACTTTTTTGAGAAGAATCATCTGGAAATAAGCTAAAGCTAAATAATCCTTCATCGCTATTTGATTGTTTTGAGGATACAGTTATTGAATATGAGATAAATAATATGGAGGCTATTAGTACAATTAATAAGATAATATTTAGATTGTTACTAGTGGACTTTTTTGGGGTAGCTTTGCTTTTCCTCTTTTTCATAGTTATGTTAATCGATAGAAGCATATAAATTATTCTAGTTGGTGTGTTAATAAATTGTTAAGGAAGTTGTTAATAAAATAAAAAACTAATTACAAAGTAGGTCTAGCAGGTGCAACCATGCTTCTGATCACTAGGATTATAGCAATTATTAGGATTACGTTTACTAGGATTATTAAGTATATGAACCAGTTGTTTTTTATGTGGCCTACGAAAGGTCCTAAGTCTGAGCTTCCTTGTGATCCTGTAGATTGTACTGCTAGGACGACTTTTTGTTCAGTTGTAAGTCCGTTGTGACTAGATCTTATTGTAAGTTCTTGGTCTTCTGAAACATCGCTGTTGATTAGTAATACGATTCCTACTTCTCCTGATTGACCAGGTGATAATGTTAATAGCCTAGGTTCTATTGATGAAACTTGCGACCATTCGCTGTTACCGTCTACTCCGATAGCGTAAGTTGCTTCCTCGTTACCGTTGTTTTTTAATATAGCGTTAATTATAACTTGTTCTCCTGCAACAGCTTCTGGTGTTTCAGCATCTAGTTCTGCAGTTATTTGTACACTTGAGTCTCCGTTAGAAGAAGCGTCACAATTTCCTTCAACTCTTAGAGATACTGTGAACTCTTCATCTGATGTCTCGTCGTAAGTATCAACATCTTCATCGTAGTCATAGTAAGTTTTGAATTCTATTATGTGTATTTTTTCAGTAGCGCTTGCAGGTACATCGAACTCGAAATCGATTAATTCTGAATCTCCTTGATCGAAATCTTCTCTGATTATGTTTTCATCATTAATTCCTAACTCACTATTAAACATTGTTACTCTAACTTGATCTTCGTAATCTTCGTCACCAATATTGAATACTTCAGCTGTAACTTGAACTCTCTCGTTACATTGAGCAGGGCTTGGTGTTATTTTAATATTATTTAGTACGATATGTTTTTCTTCATCTGTTTCTCTTTCACCATCGATTTCTTGGAAAAAGTCGTCATCGAATTCAGAAACTCTTGAAGTACATAATTTGTCTTCACCGAATTCGTTGTCATCGCTGTATGCTTTTACAACTAATCTGTATTTGTCGTCTTCGAAATCTGCTGGTACTGTGAATGTGAATGTTGCTGTTTTTTCGTCACCATCCTTGATACTACCTAAGTCGATTTCTTCATCATCTAGGTCTTCCATGTCTTTGATTATGTTTTTACCGCTTGAATCGAATAGTCCGATTTCTACAAAAACATCTTTAATTTTTTCGTCAGCGTCGTTTGATACTTCTACTTCTACTTCTATTTTGTCTAGAGGACTCCATTCTTCGTCATCTCCATCATTATTGTCAATGTTTACATCAGATATTTCTAGATCGGTTCCTTGTTCTCCTGCTTCACAGAAGTTGTTTTCAATTGTTATAGTTCCGGTTGTCGTAGTTGAGCCAGATGTAGCAGTTACTGTTATTGTGCTTGTTCCAACGTTTAGTTTAGAAGTTTTAGTAATGTCAACAGTTATTGTTTCTGAGCCTCCGGCAGCTAATGTGGGGATTGATAAAGGATTGATGGTTATTGTAGCTCCTGTTAAGTCTGTGTAGGTTAAAGCGATAGAACTAAGTGGTGTGTTTCCGTCGTTTGTAAGTGTAAGTGTTGCTTGTGTTTGGTCTTCTGAAAGTGTAGCAGAAGTTAAGCTTAGTGAAGATGAAGTTAGTATTGATGTAGGTCCAAAAGTTTGTGTGTTGTCTGTGTTGTCGTTTCCTAGGGCGATTATTTTTCCTTCAAGAGTAAGTGTGTCGGCTTGGTTTGCTGGGAATGTTACTGTACCAGTTATTGTTTCTGTAGCGCCAGCAGCAACGTTTGTTGTTGGGGCTGAGAAAGTTCCTGTTGCCGTTCCAAGTGTCATGTCTGCACTGAAGGAAACAGCAGTTGCATCAACACCAGTGTTTGTAACCTCGAAAGTAAAAGTGTATGATCCAGCATCGTGAGCTACTGAAGTTGGGACACCAGTAAGAGATCCAACCGAGATTAAAGAAGCTGCACTAACCATAGTTAATGATAAAATTGCTGTCATAAAGATCATTGTAAATAATTTTGTGTTCATTTTGATATCATTCTGGAGTTATAACACCTTTAAAAGCTTTGTGGTTTTGAAAAGTATATGATATTGGAGGGTAAATGGGGTTGAAAATGGTTGGTTATCGACGGTGATTGGTTGTTTGATGGGGTTCTGGATTGGTTGAGTTTTGATGAGTTTGGGATTTTGTGGTTCATTTTTTGGTTGGTTTTTTTGGTTTTTTATTGGTTTTTGGTGGTGAAAATCTTAGTATTTTAGATTGTGTTTGATAAGTTAATTATGGAGATTGTCCTATTATATATATATGTGGGTTGTGTGGAATAGAGTAGTTGTAGGGCAAGGTTTTTAAATTAGATATTTATTGGACTTATTATGAAGATAGAACTGTATGGATCTGAAGGAGAATTCCAGAAAGGGATAGAGATGTATAGAGAGGATAGTAGGTTTAATGGGTTTGATTATAGAGTTGTTTCTGGGGATGCTAATAGGGAGGGGATTGTGGAGGTTAGAATAAAGAATTTGTATTGGTTTTATGAAATGGATGATATCGTTGGCGAAACACTTTCTAGAATTATTGGGTCTGAGGATGAGGATATCGCTTGGATATGGAAGTTTTATCCGCATGGAGATAAGAATATTTCAGGTCTTACAATGAAGGGAGTAGGAACTAGAGTATTGAGGGGTGTTTTAGAGAATATTGAATTTGAAGGGGTTGATTATTTCTATTCGTTTAATCCAGAGGATAAGTTTAGAAAATTATTGAGTAGGGAAGGTTTTGAAGATATTCCAATAGAAGAAGATCCAAATGAGTACTTGCTTAGAATTGCTTAATTACAAACCACTTTCATCAGGCTTTCTATCCGATGCTCTATGGATATCAGCAAACTGAGGGGTTACAATTATGATGTTTTCTCCGAAACCGGCTATACTGCCTTCTAAGGCATCTGCTGTTTTCTTTATCTTTGAGATGGCTCGTTTTAGTTCTATGATGTCCTTGGCTCGTAGTTGTTTGATGTCTATTACTGCGATTGTGTAGCCTTCTCTTAGTGCATTTAGGATCTCAGTTACATCTTCGAAGTTTTTTAATACAAAGGGTCGGACTATTACCTTGGATTTCTTGGTTTCTCGGCTTAAATCGATCTCAATATATTCAGAATCATCATCCTCAGTTGATAACGCTCTTTTTATTTTGTCAAACATACTTGAGGAGAGGGTTGTGATTATTTAAAGATTTCTGTGGTTGGATTAGTGGGATGGAGGATAGGGGTGGATTTGGGGGTGGGGAGATAGAAAATGGTTTTGAAGATTATTTATAGTTAAGAGGTTTGTTGTTAAGAGATTAGTTGCTAAGAGGTCTTCTAGGTCTTGGTCTTGAATTTGGGATTGTGATCTTTCGGTAGGCGATAGATAATTTGGATTATTATCTTTTTGGTTGTAGTGGTATTTATTTTCTGAGAAGACCTTATCCACTAATTTTGGTGTTAAATGGGTTTTAGATTCCTTCCTTACCTAAGTTTTCTGCTAGAGCGCTAACTAATGAAGCCCCTCTGCTGTGACCGATTAGATGGATTCCTGAAGATAGGAGTTGTTTTCCTAGATTCCAGTTTGAGTTTAGAAGATAATCTGAAACAGTTCGTGCGACTGTTATTGTGCTTGTTTCGTTAACGGCCGCAATAGAAGACCAGTCTAGAGTTATGATGGCTTCTGCATTGAACGAATCTGATAAGTTGTAATCGTTTAGTTCTGAATTGTGTTGGTAGTTGCTGTAATCCCAATCGGAAACTTGTATCTGATTAGAATTGTTTTCTATTAGTTCTAAATTGAAACTTGCAATATCCTCATATCTTTCTGAGTGACCATATGATGTAGCTATGGCTTTTCTTGTTTCTTCGGCCATTGAATTGACCCATCTTGGGAGATTGGGATCATCTCCTAATTGGAATCCGTGCGTTATTAAAGTGAGGCCCGCTAAGGGAGTTCTTGGTTCTAGATTCTCGAAAGTGAGTGGTCTTTTATTATTCCCTCTTTTTTTATTTATCACTTAGATACAATGAATATTAGGTATAATAAAGTTTGGATAAGTTGTTATTGTTTAGGGAACTTTGCTGCGATTTCCTTCGGAAATGTCAATTATGCAAAGTTCTCTTTAGAGATTTTTAACCTCTTGTTTTTGCTATGTCTGTAATCACACTATGTTTGCCTGGAGTTGCCCTCTCTTTACCTACGATTCCATAGTCCAAGGGGCCATTTGTTTGCAATCTATCATAAACGTTACCTAGTTCGTTCAATCTTCTAGCAAAATAAAGATTCATAGTATAAGCATGACCTATCACTAAGATTCTTTGGTCTTCAGTCTCTTTATCAATATCCCTTATGCATTTTGAGAATCTAGTTAGTGCATTTTTTGCTGTTTCCCATTCGCCTATATCATTTTTATAGGGCTCACCAAGGCTAGTTAAGGCTGATTTGACAGCTTCCTCATAGGGAGTTTTTTCTAAATATCCCGTAGGGTCTCTGTCTAATTCGTTTAAGGAAGCGTATTTTGTGAATTCCGGTTGCTCTAAATTTGGTTGCATTATATCTTTACGAAAAAGCATTAGAGTTTGGAATGCTTTTCTCTCTTCGGAAATAATAATTGAATCTATGAATCCGAATGGGTGATTTTTGGCTAACGCTTGTGAATCGGTTATTCCTTTTTCTGATAAAGCCCAGTTACTTATTGGTTGATTAGTATCAGGTTTAGTTTCTGCATGTATTAAGAAATAAAAAGTATTTTGCATGATAGTTAATTATTTTATTTTCCTCATCACTTCTGCCTTTAGCTCTTCGGCTTGTTTTGTTAAATCGGTTTCTTGAGTTTCTATAGATTTTAATCTTAAATCGAGTAGTTCTTTCTTTTTCTTTAAATCTTCTAGAGTTTTTGTTTTGTCTGTTTTGATCATGATATTGCCGACCATTTTGAATACGTCGTCGGTTGCTTTTTCTAATTCTGTTAGAGCGTTTTCTGTTTCTCCGAGTTCCATTTGGAATGCTTGTTTTTGCATCATGATTTGTTGTAGGTTTTGCTCGAACCCTTGGAGTTCTTGAATTTTTTGTTGTGTTTCGTTGTCGATATCCATTTTGTATGTAATTTGGTTGGTTGGGAGTTATTTAAAGTTATTGGTTGTTTTAATGAATGTTAAATTTCTTGAAAGCTTATACCATTACATTATTAGTTATCTCTTGCTGGGTAGATGAGTGAGAAGAGTCGCGATATAATTGTATGAGATATTAAGACAAGGAATTGGTTGAAGAGAGGAGTTAGGATAAGAATTAAACTGCTTTAATTTTAACCACGTTTTTTCTTGGTTTATAGAAGATTTTTGATCGGCAATGAGGGCAGAGGAATCTTTTATCTAAGGCTGCGCTGGTTATTTTTTTTCCGCATTTGAAGCATTTGTATGTTGTCATATTATATATTGATATGTTGGGTTTTTAATTTTAACTATTCTTCCTTTTTTAAATAATAGGCATGTCCTGCAAATTTTTTGTTGCATTTTTTACATTCCCAGATTCCAGTGTTTACTCTCTTGACAGTTCCCTTGCAAAATGGGCATTCTTGTTTTTTCTTTTGAGTGGCTTCTACTTGGGCAGTTTTGGTTCTGACTCTTTTCCCGTAACGGGCTCCGAATCTTCCTGCTGATTTTACTTTTTTTGTTCTCATTTTGATGTTATTATTTTATTTGAATTGTTTTTAAATGTTTGTTATTTTGAAAATGGGGCTGCCCAGATTTGAACTGGGGTCACCACCTCCCAAAGGTGGGAGCTTAACCAGGCTGGCCCACAGCCCCATAGTAATGATAAAGTTAGAGATAATGTGTTTAAAAATCTTTGCAAGATTTTTAACTCATTCAAAATTTTGGATTTTAAAGATTTAAAAATATTTGCGAAATTAAAGCATAGAACTGTCGTAGCTATCTTTTGCTCCGTCGTTTGCTATTCCTAATAATTGGTCGATCTTTTGGATCTCTTTGAGATCCTCTTGGGATTGTTGTATATCTTCTAATCCACATATACCATGACTACGGTTTAGATGATAAAAAACTGAGAAATCAAAGAAATGTTCTAAATTCCGGATAGTTTCTGAAGGTTGTTCAAATCCTGCTGATCTTAAAGATTTAGTATTATGGTTTTCATTGAGATTATTTAATAAAAATGTTGTTAATCTTCCACTAGTAGAACCGGATTTATTTCCAATATTATGATAACCAGTACCAATTGCTGAGAATTCTATTGATCTTTCTTCATTTGAGATCTGGTCTTTATAGTCCTCAGGCACAAATTTCTTGTACATTGGAGGTATTGCCGCAAACTCTTGTAATGCTATGCCAAAATATATGTCGCCCATTCTATGAGTTGCCTTACATTCACCAGCAATTCCAGAGACCGTAAATGTTTTTAAGTTATGCAATACTAATCCTACCATTGATTTCCTTAAAGAACGGGGTTTATAAATTTAATTGAGAATTACTTCTTTTCTTCTTCTTTCTTTTCTTCTGTTACCGGAGCATCTGTTGCTGAGGCATCAGCTGTTGCTGTTGCTGGCGCGTCTTTAGCTGCTTCTTCCTCTTCTTTTTCTTTTGCTTCCTCTGCTAGTTTTGCTTCTTCGGCTGCTTTAGCATCTTGTTCTGATTTTACACCTTGGAAGAAATCGTCTAGTTCTTTTCTTTTTTCTGGAGTTGTTTCGTCCTTGCCTTCGTTGATTTGACTGTCGAATTTTCCTTCGTCGACTTGTTCGATTAATTGATTTGGTTCTTCGTTTTCTACGAAGATTCCTATAGATGAGCATGTTCCTAGAATTGATTTTACTGCTGCTTTGATATCCTTCTCTAGCATGTTTGGGTGTTTAACTTTTGCGATTTTTATTATGTCTTCTATTGAGGCGTTTCCTACTTTTGATTTTTTATGGTCTGCTGTTCCTTTTTCCAGAGAGAGTTCTTTTTTTAATAATTCTGAGGTTGGAGGTGAAGAAGTTGAGATTGTGAAGTCTTTTGTTTTTTCGTCGATGTCTAGTTCTACTGGGACTTTCATTCCCTTGAAACCTTTTGTTGCTTCGTTAACGTCTCCGATGACCTTGCCCATGTTTACACCCATTGGGCCTAATTGCTGAGCAACTGCTGGACCTGGTTTCATGTCTCCGCCGTCTATTAATAGTTTAATTATCATAATCCAGATCCAGGAACCTAGGTTCCTAGATGCAACCTCCTAAATTTAGATGCAACCCTTCCTTAGATTGCTGCTTCGCAGTTTTTTCTTTATTTATTTTCATTTTTTTAGAATCAATTATTTAATATTTAAATTTAACTGTCGTATGAAAACCTAGGTTTTCCTGACAAGTCACCTTTCCTATTTAATAATCATCAGGGATAAGTCCTCCGCTTGGTTCTTCGTAATCGTCTTGGCTTATCATTGGTGCGTCTCCTAAAGGTGTTGCGGGTTCTACTTCGGCTAGTTTTTCGTTGTTGTCTTGATTGCTATCGTCTGCGTCTGAATCTTCATCATCGGAGAGTTCTTCGCTTTCTCTTCGGATTACTTTGATGTTGTCTAGTTTTACAGTTACTGGGATTGGGACTACGGCAGCTAATAGGGTTACTACTGCTTCTCCTTTTCCTTTATCGATTCTTACAACTTTGGCTTTTTCTTTTTTGAAAGGCTCGCCGATTATTTCTACGATGTCTCCTTTTTCTATGTTGATTTCTTCCATTACTGGTTCTAACATTGATTTGATTTCTTCGTAGCTTACTGTTTTTCCGATGATTCCTTTTACGTAAGGTAAGTTGTAGGCTGCTTCTTCGGCGTTTTCACGGTCTTCAGCCTCGAGAAAGATGTAACCTCTAAGACCATGTGGACGGGCTAATGCATAAACTCCTAGTTCTTTTTTGTGGACTTTGTCAGAGATAAGCTCTAGTGCTCGGTCTTCTTTATTTGTTGTTACTTTTATTATATATATTGCCATAATCCAGGAAAACTACGTTTTCCTAGATGCAACCTTTCCTTAGATTGCTGCTTCGCAGTTTTTTCTTTTTCCATTTTATTTATCTTAATGTCTTGGCTCAACTAACCAGTTAATGGTTTTAGAAGCCTATAGAGTTATTTAAAATTTAGGGTTTATAAATTTTGTGTTTAACTCAATCCAAAGTAAGTCATTAGAAGATTGATTGCGAAGCCGATTACGCCGACGAGGCAGAGGCCTATTGCTGAGACTTTTGAGATTGTTGTGAATTCTTCTTTGTCTGGTTTTTTAAGTAAGTGCCAGACTCGGATTGATTGTTTTATGAATGATTTTAGGTTGAACATGTTATAAGAATATAGAAAGGGTTTTTAAATTTTGGGGTTTATTCTAAGAACTCAATCCCAAGTTCATCCTCGATTTCGACTTGTTTTTGGATTTCTATTGGGAGGTCGCCACCCATTATTTGAGATGATTTTACTCCGGTTACTACTATCATGACTCTGATTGATTTGTCCATGTCTGGGCTGATTTGTGCTCCCCAGATCATCTTTGCATCTGGAGAGAGTTTGTCGCCCATTATTGAGATTATTGCTCGGGATTCGTCTAAGGACATGTCGTTTCCTCCGATGATGTTGACTAAGGCTCCTGTTGCGTCTGAAATGTCTACATCGATTAATGGGTTGAGAAGTGCTTTTTCAATAGCTTCTTGGGCTCTGTTGGCTGAATCTGATTCGCCCATTCCGATTAGTGAAACTCCTCCGTTTGACATTACGACGAATACCGAACTGAGCGAGGATCTCCGCC
>CAZOQD010000011.1:0-11614 GCA_964581925.1 Candidatus Woesearchaeota archaeon | reverse complement strand
AATAGCTAAGTATTTATAATAGTTATAGTTGTATAGTTCATGAAAAAGATATTGGTGATATTGGATGGGATGAGTGGGTTGCCTTTGAAGGAATTTGGTGGGAAGACGGTTTTGGAGAGGGCGGAGATTCCTAATTTGGATTTTTTTGCTGAGAATGGGAAGATGGGTTATATGTATCCGTTGGGTGAGAAGATTATTCCGAGTAGTGATAATGCGTTGGTTAGTATTTTTGGGAATGATGCTGGGGAATGTAAGCGGGGATATTATGAGGCTTTGGGGGTTGGGTTTAAATTGAAGAGAGGGGATTTGGCTTTGAGGACTAATTTTGCGACGATTGATAATCTTAAGAGTAAGAAGATAATTGATAGGAGGGCTGGGAGGAATTTGAGTAGTAAGGAGGCTGGAGAGTTGGCTGAGGCGGTTAATGATGAAGTTAAATTGCCTTGTAAGTTTGAGTTTAAGGCTAGTGTTCAGCATAGAGGGGTTTTGGTTTTGAGGGGGTTTTCAGATAATATTTCTTCGGTTAATTCGGGGTGGAAGGGGGGGAAGGATGCTAAGAGTTTTAAATTTTCCGAGCCGATGGATAATGATCCGGTTAGTAAATACACTGCTAATATTGTTAATGATTTTATTAGTCAGTCGCATAAAGTTTTGGATGGTCATGAGATTAATGGGAAGAGAAATGATAGAGGGTTGTTGAAGGCTAATGTTTTGTTGACTAGGGGAGCTAGTGCGGAGATTCCTAAGATTAGGGGTTATGGTAGTTGGATGTCAATAAATGCTATGCCCTTGGAGATGGGGCTAGCTAAGGCGAGCAGGATGAAGAACTTTGCGTATGATGTTCCTGATTTGAGGGGGGAGGATATTTACAAGCATTTTTATAAATTGTTGAAAATGAAAAGTAAGTTTTGTGTTAAGACTTTGAAGAGGAGTCATCGGGATTTTTTGGGGTGTTATGTTCATTTTAAGGAGATGGATAATGCAGGGCATGATGATAGGCCGTTGGATAAAAAGAAGATGATTGAGTTGGTGGATAGGAGGTTTTTTGGTAAGTTGAGGAAGATGGTTCGGAGGTATGGTTGGAAGGTGGTGGTTAGTTGTGATCATTCGACTCCTTGTAAGTTGAAGGGGCATAGCGTGGATCCTGTTCCGGTTTTGGTTTATGATGGGGAAAATAATGATGAGAGTAAGGGGTTTAATGAGAGGGAGATGATGAAGGGGAGTTTGGGGAAGATGTATGGGAAGGGGTTTATGAAGAGGACTGGGTTGGGGTGGGGTTAAGAAATGTTTATGGGTTCCATTTCTATTGGATGTAGACCTATTTGTTTTATTTCGTGATCTAATCTTGATTTGTAGTCAGGGATTTTTTGATTTATGATAATTGTTTTATGGTAATCAGGATTTGCTATTCTGATATATTCTCTAATTATTGAGTTTAGATTCTTTCTTGTAAAGTCGCAATCTACGCTTTTTCTTATTTTTTTAGGGGCTATATATGATGCGGCTATTTCTGATTCTGAATCTTCTAGGTATAAAAATTCTCTTATGGGATTTGGATTAAAGTGTAATTCAACTTTTCTAATATTTGGAGTGTCATCTTCTTGCCAAGATCCATGAAAGATAGCATTTTGAGATTCACAATATTCAAAATTTGTTGGAATATTTGAGGTTACAAAGTCTCCAAATAAGGTTTCATTATCATTTCTTGAAGGTTTTAATGTGATTACTACGTTTCCAGTAATGTCTTTATGGTAGTTTCTACATCTAATTAAGCAATCTGATCCTGATGCATTACCGGTTTTGATTTTCGCCGCATATTTTTTTGGACCGATTCTATCTGTGATTTGAGCAATGAACACTTCGTTGAATTCCATGAAAATAGTTCTTCATTGGTAGTTTTAAATATTATTATAGTCCCTGTATACAATTAACATTATAAGTGAGTTAGATGTTCTGGTTTTATGATAACTTATAATGAATTGTATGAGGCGTTGAGGAAGGAGAGGTATAGTGAGCAATTGCAGCCGATTCCGAAGAATTTTGTTAAGGAGGTTGCGGGTTATTTGAAGGATAAGAAGGAGATCGCGAATAAGAAGGACGATGAGTTTTCTGAGACGATTCTTAAGACGAAGAAGCAGTTTGAGAATTCTATTGCGATATTTAAGGAGTTGATTCTTAGAAGGAAGAAGAAGATTTTAGAGTTGGCGTTTGTGGCGGCTGAGACGGGGATTAGTAAGAGGGATTTTGAGAATATGTTGATTTTTGAGAAGGAGAGTTTTGACGGGATAATGAGGAGTTTGGAGAAGGGGGATAAGGTGATTCAGGAGATGTTGAAGGGTAGTTCGGAGGATGAGAAGGCTCGGAATAAGATGGTGGTGTTTGTTGAGGATAGTGATGAGTTTCTGGATTTGGAGGGGAATGAGTTGGGGCCATTTAAGAAAGGGGATATTGTTAATGTGGCGGAGGAAATTGCTACGATATTGATTGGGGATGGGAAGGTTGAGGGGGTGGAAGATGAGTGAGTTGATGATGGGTGGGAATAGAAATTATTAAGAGATAAAGCTTAAATAATACTTATAC
Source organism: Candidatus Woesearchaeota archaeon (assembly GCA_964581925.1). Classification (GTDB taxonomy): domain Archaea; phylum Nanobdellota; class Nanobdellia; order Pacearchaeales; family GW2011-AR1; genus ARS1285. Next base: position 9,034 of record CAZOQD010000011.1, on the reverse strand, counting down.
TTTTTGGAATGATGAAAAAGAAGGTGAAGGAAGTCAATAAAGAACCCATGGTTGATGGTTGGGGTTTAATTGTTGCAATAATTGGGTTTGCTTTAGTTTTTTTAGGTGACACTCAAGTAAGTAGGAATGCTGGGGTTTTTATATTGGTAATTGGTATTGTTCGTATTTTATATATATTGATAAAATATGGTAGATAAAAGGATCTGGTGGATGAGGATATTACTTAGTTATCTTAAATTGATATTGGGGGGTTGTAACATTTTATCCTTTTGGATATGATTCGCCTTATGGAGAGATAGTCCGAATTTTAGGAATTGTGGTTATGATAACTTCTGGATTAAAGATAAAATTTGTTCAGGATTTTGAAGATATCCTGAAACCTTCATGAGATAATAAAATGGAAAACTGGTATGATGAGGAAGAGGATATTTTGGGAATTCGTTTCCAAGATGGAGAGTATTGGAAAAGTATAGGGATATCTGATAATATAGTGGTTGATATTTCTAAGGAGAGGGGTATGATTGGGATGGAGATACATAATGCTAGTGATACTTTTTCTGGAGATATTAGGAAAGTGATCGAGGCTGCGAAATAGAAGGTTATTTTTGTTGAGGATGAGTAGTTATTTTTGAGATTGAAAGTAATTAGTAACTTGTGTTCCAACGTCTGCCCAAAGTCTTCTTGAGATTTCAGAATGTTCTTCTAGTTCGTATCCGGGTATTGTTTGAAATCTCATCCCGGATATTTCTCCGATTTCATTTTCTGGTAATGTATATGTTCTAAAGCTATCAAAATCTCCATTTGATATATTGGTAATGATGCCTCCTACTTCAGATGATCCTCTTTCTGTTTTCATACTCTCACCGTAATCGGATCTTTGTTCATAGTATTTGGTGGAGGTATTAATACTGGCTGGAAGTTCTCTTGCTATATAGTCGAGTAAGCTCTCCATATCTTCTAGGGATAAAGGATTTTCAAATATAATTGTTGAAGCTTGTGCAAGTTCATCTATGGTCATGTTTAATCTAATTAGTTATTATTTATAAAAATATATGTGATATTGTAAAAGCCCCCGGCCGGATTTGAATTTCTAGAAATATAGATAATCTTTAGCTAATCTTATCTTTTTCTTTTGATTGTTTTTTGACTCTGTTAGTCTAATCTTAATTACGACCATGCCATCAACTTTGTTTATTGGAATTAAGTATCCTTTTTTATTTTCATAATCGTAGAGAGCAAATAAGTCTATATCATCTTTAGAATATTTTTTGTTTTGCCAATTATTTGATGATCTAAGGTAACAGGAAATGGATCCATTGATAGGTTTGGCAGCTTTAACCTGGACTCTTTTGAATGACTGATTTTTGTAGATTAGTAAATCGACGGGGCTATCTTCGCCATAGGGTAGGAATACTGAGTATCCTTTTCTTACGAATTCTGATGCGAATCTTAGTTCAGATTCATTGGCTATTTGTTTTGTTGTAGACATGAATACTAGTAGGTATCTGGTCTTTGTATATTTTTTCTATTTTGCTTATCACAATACTTTTAAACTCACTTTTTCTAAGAGTATTATGCCTCCATAGCTCAGTTGGTAGAGCGGCGGTTTTGTAAACCGTAGGTCGTCGGTTCGACTCCGGCTGGGGGCTTATTATATTCTTATTTGTTATTTAAAGAAATGTTTTTCATCGGTTTTTTTGTATTCATGTAGTTCTTCGATTGAGAACCAAAGTGCTAATTCTTTTTTTGCGTCTTCTTCATTGGCTGAAGCATGTATTAGGTTTTCAACGGTTTTTTTGTGTTTATTGGCGTAGTCTTTTGAGATGTGGCAGAAATCTCCTCGGATTGTTCCAGGTAGGGCTTCGCTTGGGTATGTTGAGCCTACGATTTTTCTTGTGACACTTATTGCTTCAACACCCTCGAGACAGATAGCGATTACAGGGCCTTCTGAAATGTATCCGACCAGTTCATCGAATACTCTTTTTCCGTGTCTTTCTTCTACGTCAAAATAGTGGTTTTCTCCGAATTTTTTGTCTACCCAGATCATTTTCATTGTGAGTATTTTTAATCCTGACCTTTCTAATCTTTTGATTATTTCTCCGACTAGTCCTCTTTTTACACCATCTGGTTTAATTGCAACAAGGGTTCTTTCTATTTCCATAATCCAGGACACCTACGGTTTCCTAGATGCAACCTTCCCTTTTAGATTGCAACTTCGTTGGTTGTATTTATTTTTCATTATTCTTTGTTTTCCTTTTCTTTAGATTTAGTTTCTTTTTCATCTTCTTTCTTTTTAGGTTTTTTTAAAGCTTTTTTGGCTTCTTCTATTTCTTCTTTGACGGATTTCTTTTTAGTTTCTTGGATTTCTTCGGCTTTGTTTTCTGCTTCTCCTTGGGTTTCTTGGATTTCTTTTTCTGCTTGTTTTATTCTAGATTGTTCTATTTCTGCCATTTGATCTAATCCTTCTTCTATAGGTCCGTCTTTTTCTTTTCTTCTTATTGGTTCTAGGCTGATTTTTCTTTCTTTGATTTCCGGTATTTCAGATTTTTCTAGAGGTCTTGTTATTTCTATTAGTCTTATTTCGCAAAGTGATAATGGGTAGGTTTTCTTTAGGACTAGTGATAAGGGTTTTTGTAATCTGTTTCCTAGGATGTCGTTGAATATTTCTTCGTCTGTTCTTTCCTTGAGATAGTCTTCTAACCAGTTTTTTGCTTTGTTTCTTAGTGTTTTTCTTACGGCTTTTGAAACTCTTTTTCTTGTTATTAGGAATGGTTTAACTTTTATTAGTGAGTTTTGGGAAGGGGTTGAGAAGGAATCTTCTACGTAGCTGATTCGTTTTCTTATCATTCTTCTGATGAAGTAGGGCATTAGTCTGATTTTTATTGGGATGGCTACGGGTTTTTCTTTTTCTAGGATTACCTTGAAAGTTCCTTCGACTGATTTTCCTTTTAGTTGTCTAGTTAAATCTAGTTTTAGAGTTTTGTTTTCTAGTTCTTCTGTATTGTTAGCTAGGAGTTCTACTTTTGTGTTGATGCTTGGGATTTCTACTGGTAGGAATTTCTTTCTTCTTGTTATTACTTTTGTTTGTTTTTTTGCCATTTTTAGTTTGCTGAGAAAAACCTCCCCTCTAAAAACCCATAAGTTTTACTAAATTGATTCATATCTATTCCTGATTCACTACAGAATTCTAAATATGATTCTATGGCTCTTTCTGTTTCTTCTTTTAGGTCTCTTGTTTGACGATCGAATTCACTGTCTCCTTCGAAAAGTCTGAAAATTCCAATAGCAGCATAAGTGGCAAGATATCCTCCTAACATATTTGTTGAGATTCCTTCTAAAAGTTTATTCATTTTTCAATTTTTCTCCTATGAGTATTTTTGAGACTCTTCTTGAGTTCTTTGCTTGTTTGGATTTGTTGCAGACTTTGCATTTGTAGATTAGGACTTTTCTTGTTGTGGTTTTGGTTTTTCTTTTCCAGTTTTTTGGGGCTTTACGTGAGTAACGGCCTTTGTTTCCGTGTCCGGGCATGGCTCCTCTGGATTTTGATCTTGTGATTGATCCTCTCTTGAGTTCGCCTCGTTTGAAACCTGTGCTGACTAGGTCTATTTTTTGGTCTGTTCTTTGTTTGCAATATGGGCAAAATCTTGTTGTTGTTTTTGGTACTTTCATAATCCAGGAAACCCAGGTTTCCTAGATGCAACCTTCTTGAGATTGCACCAGTTCCTGGTGTTTATAGAATTGTTGGGAGAGAAGTGTTTATAAAGTTTTTTGTTTTAATGGTGTCGAAGTTATTTGATGAAAATGGTATATGAAAGTAGGGTTAAGTTTGTTAAGGGGAATAAGTGGTTTTTGGATTTGGTTGTTAAAAGGTTGGGGTTGGTTTCTTTGAGAGGGTTGGTTGAGTTTAGTGGGATTGGTTATAGTTCGTTAAAGAATTATTATGTTGGGAGGAGGTTGATTCCTGTTTCTTTGTTTGAGGATTTGGTTTATCTTAGTAAGTTGGATGTTGATGATATTGGGTTTGAGAGGGTTAAGGGGAATTGGGGGCAGGTTTTGGGTGGGAGGATTGGGAAGCGTGGAAAGATGAAAGGTAGGAGAAAGAAATAAAAGGGTGGTTTTGTGGTTAGGATTAAGATCGCATAGTTTAGTGGCAAAATATGTCCTTGACGTGGACAAGTCCCAAGTTCGATTCTTGGTGCGATCATATGGTTTTGTATTTTCGTTTTCTGAAAACATTTAAATACCTTTTATTGCTTGTCAATATTGAATGTGTTAGTATTAGTTAATGCTGATATGTGATAATGTAAGTCGATATTGCTTATCAATAGAATTACATGGAAAAGAGGATAAATGGAAGAGAATAGAGAAAGGATAGTTAGTGAGTTGAAGAAAACTGGTAAAGGGTATACTGTGAGTGAGTTGTCTAAAAAGATGAAGTTAAGTAGACAGACAATTGCTAATTGTTTTGCATTTTTGGAAGGTGCTGGTAAGGTTGATATAAGGAGGACTGGTATGGCTAAGATATACTATTGGAAATGTTAAGATGATGTTAGATGATGTTTTAAATAGGAAAGGAGATAAGAATGAAGGTGAGGGAAAGAGTGAGGGAAAGAGGATGATGGATAGTTGTAATGAGGATGAGAATGGGAATAGAAATAGGAATGAGAATAGGAAGGGAAATAAGAAGGGGCAGGTAACTGTTTTTGTTATATTGGCGGTTGTGATAATTGCATTGGTTGTTTTGTTTTTTATGTTTCGGGGGAGTTTGGGATTTGATGGGGTTCCTAAGGAGTTTCAGAATGTTTATGATTTTTATTTGAGTTGTATTGATGTAGAGACTAAGTTGGGGGCTAATTTGTTGGGGCAACAGGCAGGGTATATTGAGAGCCCGGAGTTCGAGCCGGGGAGTGTTTATATGCCGTTTTCTTCGCAGTTGGATTTTTTGGGTAATCCGGTTCCTTATTGGTATTATGTTTCTGGGAATGGGTTGCAGAAGGAGCAGATGCCTAGTAAGGAAGATATGGAAATGCAGTTGGATATGTTTTTGGAGGAGCAGTTGGCTGGGTGTGATTTTTCTAGTTTTGTTGATGATGGTTATGTGATTGAGGTGGGAAGAGAAGTTGAAGTTGAGACGAGGATTAAAGATAATGAGATTGAGGTTAATGTTTTGCAGGATTTGAATATTTATTTTGGAGAGGATAGTTGGAGTGGTGGGAAGCATAGTAATGATGTTAATAGTAATTTGGGCAAGTTTTATGAATTGGCTAGGAAGACTTTTGAGGATTTTAAGGAGAGTATGTTTTTAGAGGAATATGGGGTTGATGTGTTGAGGTTGAATGCGCCGGTGGATGGGACTGAGATAAGTTGTAGTCCGTTGATATGGTCGTTAGGTGATGTTGCGGAGAATCTTACTAGGGGATTGGAGGCAAATATTGGGTTTATTAAACTTGAAGGAGATTATTATGAATTAAGTGAAGAGGAGAATAAGTATTTTGTTCATGATATTGGTGAGAAGGTGGATGCTAATGTGCAGTTTTTGTATTTGAGGGAATGGCCTATGAAGGTTCAGGTTTGGCCTAGTGAGAATGGTATTTTGAAGGCGGAGCCGGTTGGGAATCAGGATGGGATGGGGATGTTAGGGTTTTGTTATGTGCCTTATCATTTTGTTTATGATCTTGCTTATCCAGTTATGATTCAGTATTATTATAATGATGAGATATTTCAGTTTCCGGTTGTGGTTTATATTAATAAAAATAATCCGAGGGAGCCAGTTGAGGGAGAGGCTAGGGTTAATCCTGTTCCTGAGTTGTGTTTGAGGAAGAATACTGAGGTGAGAGTTAATACTTATAATGTTAATCTTGAAGCGATTGAGGCCGATCTTAGCTATAAATGTTTTGATACTCAATGTGATATTGGAAGGAGTTTCTTGAAGGATAATGAGGCTGTGTTTATTGGAGATTTCCCTCAGTGTGTTAATGGGTATGTGGTTGCTAAGAGTGAGGGTTATGAGGCAGAGAAGGTTATTTTTTCTACGGTTAATGGAGGTGATTTGGATATTTATTTGAAGAAGAGTTATAAGTTGGATTTGGAAGTTCTTCGGGGGAATTTTGAGTTGGATGATGGGGATTCGGCTATTGTTACTTTTAAGAAAGATGGGTTTAGTGAGACGGTTAGTTATCCGGATCAGAATGAGATTGAGTTGAGTGAAGGGCAGTATGAGATTAAGACAATAATTTATTCTGATGCTTCGATAAACTTGGAAGGAAGTGAGAGAGAGAGTTGTGTTGATGTTCCGGTTTCTGGGTTGTTTGGTTTGTTAGGTAGAAGTGAAGAGAAGTGTTTTGATATAAGTATCCCGGGTCAGAGGATTGATCGTGCTGTTAGTGGAGGGGGGACTCAGAATTATTATTTTAGCGAGAGTGAGTTGGAAGGTTCGAGGAAGGTAGTTGTTAAGGGAGTTAATTTTGGGATGCCGGGTAAGATAGAAGATATTCAAGTAAATTTTAACAATGCTGATGTTGCGGGGTTGGGGATAAATTTGGAGTGATGAAATGAAAAAATGAGAATGAATAAAAAATTTGGAATGTTGTTTGTGTTTGTTTTGTTAGTTGGGGTTGGGATGGTTTTGGGGCAGTCTACTTATTCTGGGGGTTTCGAGAATAATGTGAATTATAATTCTAGAGGTTATGAGTCTAGTGGTTCTGGATATAATTCAAATTCTCCTTATTCAAGTAATAGTTTTTATGATGGGAATCGGAATCCTAGTTTGAGTGATTCTAACAATAATCCTCTTCAAAGGTCTAGTAGAGATTCTAGGAATGATCCTACTCGTAATTCAAATAATAATAATCAGGGGAATGATCCTTATAATAATCGGTTTTCTTCGAATTATAATAGTCAGTATCCGGATTATTATAATCGGCAGGGGAATGGGTATAATACTTTTGGGAGTAGTTCGTTGGGTAATTCTTATAATCCGCAGTTTGGTGCTCCTGGGTATTCGGGGTTTCAGTATAATAATCCTGCGCAGTATTGGAGTGGGTATGGGAGTAGTCAGTGTATTGCGGGGCAGGATTTGATTTTGCAGATTGCGCCGGGTGGATGCTCGCCTCCGGTGGTGAGGAGTGATTTGTTGGAGGAGCAGAATGTGCCTGTGTTTTGTAAGGTTAGTGCTGTTCAGGTTAATCCGTTGATTGATATTTCTAGAGTTAGGAGTTTGAGATTTAGTGGAGAGTATCCTGAGGGAATTTCAGGGGTTAGTTATTATCCGGCTAGGGCTGCGATTGGTGGGAAGCAAGTTTTTAGTGAGAGTATTGTTGAAGATAATTTGGGGTATTTAGTTGTGGTGCTTTCAAGGCAGGCTAATGAAGAGACTATGCCTGATTTTTTGGCTGGGAATATAACGGCGGTTGTGGATTATAGTAGTGAGGGTGCTTTTGGAATTGGGGATGGTAGTTTTTATTTGAATGAAATTAGTGATGGGGAATGGGCTAGAGATTATAGGGATTATGGTTTTTGGAATGGGAAGGGTTATGTTAGGGTTGAGAGTATAGATCAGAATGTTGTTAATGTCGCGATTTATAATGATTTTAATTCTGTTGCTGGGAAGGTTAGTTTGAGAGAGGGGCAGACTTCTGGGGATGTTCATTTGAATGGGTTTTATTGTGCGGCGGGCATGAGGGTTAAAGTTGAAAAGATTGGGTTTCCTGTTGATTCGGCTTTGTTGCAAGTTAATGATGAGCAGATATGGGTTGCTAAGGGAGATAGGATATTGGATAATCGGTGTAGGGTTGTTGATTTGGAGACGGATGGGGCTGGAGGTAAAGTTGAGGTTAGATGTAGTGGAGAGGATCCTTTGAAATTGAGTTTGGTTCCTGGAAAGGCGGTTTTGAGTTATGATGAGAAGGAGTTTGTGGATGTTAAAATTGGCGGGAGGGTTGGAGAGAATACGTTCTTGGCTTATATTGGAGAGGATGTTGATAATAAGAGATATTCGGTTTTAGTTAAGGATGGTTCTTCAAATAGTGAGAGTGATTTTAGGGATAATGATGTTCCGAGTGTTGTTAGAGGGAGTATCGATGATGGGATGAATGTTGATAAGATTAAGAAAGAGTCTAAGAGGGCTATTGATAGGCATTATAAACAGAAGGGAATTGAGGGTAGTGTTGAGGTTAGTGTGGTTGTCGAGGGTAAGGAAGGGTTTGGTGCTAAATTGAATGAGGTGAGTATAGCTAAAGATAGGGATTTTAGTGCTGATGGTTTGAGTGATAGAGAGGTTTTGGGTAAGGAGTATTATGATAGGGCAATTAGTGAGTATGAGCAGTTGGCTGAATTGTATCCTAATGAGAAGAGAGAGTTTGTTCAAGATGATAGTTATGCGGCTCTTGGGTTGTTGCATTCTGCGCAGATGTCTAGGAATTTTCATTTTGATGGGAAGGCCCATGAGTTTTATACTCGGCTGATTAAAGAGTATCCCGATTCGAGTGCTGCGCAGTCTGCAAGGTCTGAGAGTAGTAATTTGTTGAAATACGATACTAGTAATTCTGCTGGATCGATAAGAGTTTTTGGGGTTCATTATTATGTTAATCTTTTGAATTTTAAGAAGCCGGATAGTGGTTCGTTGAGTGCGGTGTTGATGATCGATGGTGAGGAGAGAGTGATTGGGTTGAATGAGATATCTACTATAAATAGGGATAAGTTTGTTCATAATTTTAAAGTTACTCGGATAGATGAAAATTATGTTGATGTTGAATATGAGAAGAGTGGGGATAGTTTGGATAGGTCTGTTGTTAGAAGGAAGAGACTTACGACTCAGAATAATCAGGAGGTTTTTGAGGGGATCAATGTTAGATTGCAGAGGATTAATCTGAATAAACAAGTTAAGTTAACTTTGTTGTCTGGGAATTCCAAGTTTGAGGTCTGTTGAATTTCCGCATTCCTGAATTCTTTGACTCTGACTGACAAATGAAAACAGGCCCAAGGACGCCAAGCCCTTGTTGGGCCCAGTAGTCCCAAATGGGCTGGGAGGCGGTCA
>CAZOQD010000010.1:9622-11632 GCA_964581925.1 Candidatus Woesearchaeota archaeon | reverse complement strand
ATGAATAGCTGTGGATTATTATTCGGACCTTTTATCCCCAAAGCAAATTTTTACGATCAATTAGTAGATGAGACAGTAGCAGAACATACTCCTGCTGTCAAATATGGTTACACTGATTTATTTGGGAGTGATCCTTCAGAAATATATCAAACTCAAAAAGAATTAGGTCAAAAAATTGAAACAATTTCTAAATCTTTAGGGATTGGAGACACTTTAACCTCTCTATTTCAAAAAATTGATCCAAAGGCTATTGAAATAGCAAGTGAACACCGAAAAGTTGAAAACAGTTTCTTAGATAATAGAAATCCAAAGTTAACTAGGGAAGAAGCTGGAAAATTCCACAGTTGGTTATCAGATGAAGGCTTTAATGGCTATATCTCCGAAGCTGCCCATTATCTAGCCGGATGGAATGCTACAAGAATAAAAAATTCAGGAATTACTCCCAAAGAATTAGTTTCTTGGATAGATGACGCTGTAGATAAAAATTGGAATTCATATGGGATTTATTTTCATGATATAATTGGAGCTATCGAAGACGAGATCCCTGAAGCTATCAACTCCCCTTCCCCCTAGACATCTTCCCCACCGCCATCGCCGCCTTCACATACCCATTAAACTGCTTCAAATTCTTAACCTCCAACAACTTACGCACAAACATCTTCGGCCGAAAATAATATTCCCGATAAGCCCTTTGTTGCATCTCCATCATCAAATCAAACTTACTATCTTGATATTCGAAAAGAGGTTTATCAAACGCATTATAATCCTCCCAATTCTCCGAAAACACAACCCCATCGCGTTTAATAGTATCGAACAATGGACTTCCCGGAACAGGGGTATAAATCTGAAACTGCGCAACACTCAAATCCAATTCCTTAGCAAACTTAATTGTCTCCAACATCTCCTTCCTTCCCTCTCCCTCATTCCCAAACATAAAAAATCCCTCGGTAAGAAGACCAGCTTGCTTCGACCACTTTACTGCACGCCGAATATGATCCAACGTCTCCCCTTTCCTCATCTTCTTCAAAATCCTCTCACTCCCTGTCTCAACCCCATAAGCAACAAGATAAAACCCAGCCTTCTTCATATGCTTCAACATCGGCAATGAAACCCTATCAGCCCTAATCCCATTCCCCGTCTTCAACTCCAAATCATAATTCCTCTCAATCAACCCATCACAAATCTCCTTAACCCTCTTAGGCAAAAACGTAAAATTATCATCCACAATATTTATCTCCTTAACCCCATAATCCTTAACCAAATGATCGATTTCAGCAAGCACATTCTCCGGACTCCTAGCCCTAAACTGCTTCCCCTGAGTCCTAAAATTACTACAAAACGTACACGAGTAAGGACACCCACGACTAGTCATCATAATCGCATACGGATACCTCCTAACTCCAGGAGTCCAATACTTATCTTGAGGCAATAAATCCCGAGCCGGAAATGCCAAACTATCCAAATCCTTGATCAAAGGCCTCGAAGCATTCACAATTATATTTCCCTTACTATCACGAAAAGAAATCCCAAGCACATCTTTATCCTCGACACCTCTAGCAAGTTCCAACATCGTCTCCTCCGCCTCACTCACAACACAATAATCAATCTGCCTACACTCCTCTAAAGTACGAGCCGGCTCCATAGTCGGATGAGGTCCCCCAACCACAACCTTCGCATCCGGCAACACTTCCTTACTTATCTTAGCCAAATCATAACACAACATAATCGTATTAGTCGTCCCCGCCATCGCAACCATATCCGCCCCACTCTCCGCAATCAACTTCCTCTCCATCTTCTCATCCGACCTAAGCGCAGCAAGGTCCAATATCTCAACATCAACACCATTATCCCTCAAATACCCAGCAACATACGCCATCCCCATCGGAGGCGCAACCATAGTCGCCTCCTCACTTACATAACTATACACCCTCAAATAATTCGGAGCTATCAATAATACTTTCATTTTATCTCTTAAAATGAAACGTCTAAAGTCTTTGACTTTTTAACTTT
>CAZOQD010000010.1:0-9522 GCA_964581925.1 Candidatus Woesearchaeota archaeon | reverse complement strand
AAAGTCTTTGACTTTTTAACTTTCATTTTATCTCTTAAAATGAAACGTCTAAAGTTTCCAACTTTTTAACTTTCATTTTAATCCAGGGAACCTAGGTTCCCTAGATGCAACCCTCCTCAATTTGCATCATTATCATTCCCATTTTTAAGTAAGCTGGAGAGTTAGTAATTGTTTATAAGTATTATGTAGATAAAGTTATCTCCTTTGATCTTTAAAATATTTATCAATATTAATATAGATACCTTCCCAACGTTCCTCTGTATCTTCAGGTGAACAATGATAAAGTTCTGAAGTCAATTTATGTGCTAACTGGCTCTCTCTAGTTTTAAAATCCATATCATCTTGGATAACTGTAGGAAAAGGAACACTCTCATTTGCCTCAGCAATTGGTGCCTGATCTGTATCAACCAAATTCTGAAGAGCAATAGTTTCAGCCCCATTAAATACTCCTAAAAAATAAATATCGTCAAAAGAAATATATCTTGCTTCCGCAGCCTGAAGGTGATGATCCTTTCGTTCTAAAGCATTAGCTAACCATTTCCTACCTAATTCATTAAGTTTACTTTTAATCTCTGGATGCATAATAATTAATTCTAAAAACTATTTATAAATCTATAGTTCATTCACAACAACCTCTGCGCATAATACAACCCATAAGCCCTCAACGCCCTTTCCTTCAAATACCAAAACCCTTTCTTATCAACACGAATAAACTTCCCCAACTCATCATAAGCCCTATCCAACCACTTATCATCATTAGTAGATTTATACTTCAACAAATAATAAATCGGAAGAATAAGCCTCAACCCAACATCCTTCCATTGAAACAACGGCCGTAAGTACAACTCCTTCTCAGAACGAAGAACATTCACATACCCCAAATTCAAAACATACTGAGCAGGAAAAAAATTAAACCCAATCTTCTCTTTCAAAAACGGCGAGAAATAAGTATAAGGCAACTTCCCATTTATTGCCTCACCAACATCATTCAGCCCAGTCATCCTCTCAACATAATACTCAAACACAACTAAAATATCCCTAAGCGCCTCATCCCACAACTTCTCAACATCCATATTAAAATTCGGCTTCAACTTAAACTCAGTAGCAATCTTAACTTTCTCGACCAAATCCGGAACTCTCTCTCGAAGCTCCGGAAAACTATAATCAAACACTTCTTCAAACTTCTTAGCCCTCAAACTAGACGTAGCCTCAAACTTCTTCTCCGAAATTAACAAAGCTTCACAAATCGACATATAACTTTTATAACTCCAAAAAATCCTAACCCTCTCACTATCTTTATTATACTCTCCCTGCAAACCCAACAACATCGTATGCAACTTATTAAACATATTCCTCAACCCATCCGAATCCGGCAAACTCCCCCTATTAATCTCATTAATCTTATCCAATACACTCTCATCCCCATAAATCACTTGACTCCCATACTTCAACTCATAATATCTCTGAATACTTATCAACCCATCTAACTTGCCCATCGGCAAACACCTAACATCCACATGAAAATGTTTCTTAACATCATAACCATCATTAGGAAAATAAGCAATCTCCAACCCCCCCATCCCAATTTCCTTACTTGCATTCATCGACATTCTATCAAGCTCCTCCTCACTCATCTTCTCCTTAGTCACAACATACAAATCAAAATCATTAAAAGGAATTGGCTTCCCATCCACAAAATAAACACTCCCCTCCCCCTTCCCAAACCCCCCAAACAAAACCACCGAAACCGGCTGGCAGTCTTTCACAAAACTCTTAACTATCTTATCCAAATACTCTTTCTCAATATATTCATCAACCTCACCCCCATACGCAGTATATTTTCCCATAATAAACCAGAACTATCTCCATTTAAAAATATTTATTCACTCGTTTTCCAGGTCATTTGACAATCAATATCAAATATTTTTATTCACCCATCTTTAAATCATCAGCATTATATGCTTGTACCCCTAATGAACTACTTGCATAACCCACAGGTCGAGACAATTCACTCCATAGATTATCCACTTTATCCTTAAGATCCTCCCCCATCTTATCCGGTTCAATACTATCTCTACCATAAACATGCATAGAAAAACGAGACCTCACTACCCAATCAGGGTAATCAACCCCCAACATACTAAGAGAATCCTCCACCCCAATAAGACAAAATCTAGCACTATTACTCTCTGACGGAAATTCTTGCTCCTTTCTTAACTCAACTTCATATCCACAAATCTCACTCAAAATACCCGCAAATCTTTCTGGAACATCCTCTGTATATATCTGTACATTTACCATTTTTATTCTTCCAAATCAACCCTATGTTCAATTCACATATAGTGAATTGAATAGTCAGAAATTTATGATTCTTTATCGGAAATTTCTGAATCCTGCGTATACTTCTTCCCTTCCTTAAGCGCAATATAAGCCTTCTCCAGCTCAACCCCAATATCTGCCGCATGATCCAGCATCGTAACCAAATCCTCCTTCAAGATAGCCGTATAAACCTCCACCGGATGATCTCCCCTAATTATAACTCTAACCTTATTCTCCTTAATATCACAAAACGCCGCCTCAATCTTCCCCAACTCCTCATTAACCCTAATCAAAAAATACCCCTTAGGATCCAACCTCCAAGGCCTCTCAATCCCACTAGCATCAATCTCCCTCGGCTTCTCCATAGTAATCTCCTTATACCCTTCCTTATCATACTTCCCAATACTCTTACTCTCAGCCCCTTCCGAATTATCCTCAGATTCATTATTCAGTTCAGAATTCCCAGACTCATTATTATCCACTTTCTCTCTACCAGAATCATCATCCACTCTCTCTACCTCACCATTATCTCCAGCTTCCATATCTAAAATAAAAAGCAATCATATTTAAGCTTATAGTTAGTTCATAAATAAGAAATGAAAAAACAATCAACTTTAGAAATCAAAACAACCGGAAAACTATTCCCCATCATCAGCCTACTAATAACAAATTCTCTCGCAATTTTTGGAATACTTTTCCTAAACTGGAGCGGATCATTAATATTATTTTCCTATTGGATGGAAAATATAATCGTAGGCTATTTCACAGTATTAAAAATGCGCAAAGCAGAAAAATTACACGACGACAAACCAATTCATATAAAATTAAACGGACTGAATGTAAAAAATATCTCTTCAAGAACCACTCTAATCTCCTTTTTTTGTTTCCATTACGGATTATTTGCTTTCGTCCACGGAATCTTCATTTTATCATTCCTCTCAATAGGACTGTTCAATCTAGATTTCGGATCTAACACCAACTTTCTAATAAACACATTAATTTTTACAACATTCCTTTTCATAAGCCATCAGATATCTTACAAAAAAAACTTTATAGGAGGAAAAGAATACAAAAATCTAGCAGTAAGCAGAGCATTAATCACACCTTACAGGAGGGTAATTCCAGTACATATTGCAATAATGTTTGGAGCAATATCAGGGATTCCGGGGATAATATTAGTATCCTTAAAAACAATAATAGACTTACTAACTCATTACATGGAACACAAATCTAAATCCTAATTCTATCCAAATATTAACCCAAATCTTAACTCTAACCTTAATCCCAATTCCAATTAGTCCATCACCACCAATATCTATATAAACATTTTCTCATCCCTACTAAAAAGAAAATGACCAAACTACTATTAATACAGCCCAATTACAGATTAGTATATTCTTACGCAGGAAGCGAAACCGCCACCCCAATCTACCCCCCACTAGGACTAGCATACATAGCAGCAGTAGTGAGAGAAAACGGATTTGACGTAAAAATTCTAGAAGCCAACGCCCATAATCTAACCTACGACCAAATCCAACAAGAAATCAAAAACTACAATCCCGACTACATAGCCTTAACAGCCGCTTCAAGCATGATGGACGAAGTAAAAAAACTATCAAAAATGTTCCCAAAAAAAGCGAAGGTAATCCTTGGAGGAATCCACGCAACCTCAGTACCAAATGAAGTCATGGAAGAATATCCAGAAATAGACTTTCTAATAAGGAGAGAAGGAGAAGAAGCCATCCTAGAACTTTTAGAAAATAAACCCTTAGAAAAAATCGACGGACTATCATATCGAAAAAACAAAAAAATATTCCACAACAAGGATTCAATGTTCATAGAAGACCTCGACTCACTACCATTACCTGCCCGCGACCTCTTACCTATGGAAAAATACTTCAGCTTCGAAGCACGAGCCTCTCCCATAGACTACATAGTCAGTGGACGCGGTTGCCCATACCGATGCACTTTCTGCGCCGACTTCATAACCTCCGGAAGAAAACTACGAATTAGGAGTGCAGAAAGCCTAATCAAAGAAATACAATACTTAGTCGACAATTACGAAACAAAAGAAATAGACTTCCAAGACGACAACTTCACTTTCTACGCCGATAGAGTTTTCGAATTCTGCGATTTAATGATCAAAACAGGTTTAAACAAAAAAGTTATCTGGAAAGTAGCCAACGGAGTAAGATGCGATAAACTAACCTTGCCTATGTTAAAGAAAATGAAAAAAGCTGGATGTTACATGTTATCATTAGGAATCGAATCAGGAAACCAAGAAATTTTAGATAAAATGCGAAAAGCAGAAAAACTAATCGACATAAAAAACGCAGCAAAATGGTGCAACAAAGTTGGAATCGAATCCAGAGGTTTATTCATTTTCGGAAACTTAGGAGAAAACAGAAAAACAATGGAAGACACAATAGACTTTGCAAAATCCCTGCCTCTAGGAACTGCAACATTCCATATCTGCATCCCAATGCCCGGAACAGAATACTACAACATAATAAAAAAAGAGGGAAAGTTCCTAGACGTAGGATGGGAAGGCTACACTGCATACTCTGACGGAGCCTTCATCCACAAAGACGTCAACCCCAAACTAATGGGTAAAATGCAAAAAAAAGCATACCGAAAATTCTACCTCCGACCTTCATTCGTCATGAGAAGATTCTTCCGTATAAGAACCATGAAAGACGTCCAACTTATTGCCAAAGGCGGAATACAAGTTTTAAACTTTGCGACACATTAACTCAAACATCAATCATTATTTCTCAAAAATAATCATCAACCTTCAACTTAAACTCCATCCAAAATATCCAAAAAAACAACAAAGCAGTATCAATCCCAATCAACCAAACACTAGAACCCCCGGGAAGCAACGAAACTAAACTCAACCCATACCAAACATCAGAAAATGGATAAAAAAGCGGAGCCCCATCTCTCAAAACCGAATCTAATATTATATGAACCAACGTCATCCCAGAAAATATAAACGCTATAGCCGATAATTTCAAATGCCTTCCCCTCACTACAGCATGTTTAATATCAAACTTCCAAATAAACAAACCAACAACAAGAAAAATCAAAGGCACAAACAAAGAATGCAAAAAAGCCCGATGCAAATCCGGAAACTGAAAGATATACTCAAAATCCGAAAAAACCCCTGCAATCGCCGCTATCAAAATATAATACCTAGGAAACTTATTATTACTCTTCACAAAATACTCCCTAAACAACTCAATCAAAATTATACTAACAAGCACATGAGTGGCCGTATATGGCATCTTCCCTCTAAGATATTTAGAAAGAGAAGTTTATAAATAATCACAATCCAGAAACTATCACCCAACAACAGCCAACTTAACCCCCACCTCATCCACATGCTTATATGGAATGGCCTCCTTCTTACCAGCCTTAATCGCAACCAAATCCTGCCTCGGGTTATGCAAATTAGCCTCCATCCTAGCCACCTGCTCACTATCAAGCAACTCCTTATCTGAAATTCTTTTCTCAGGCTTCCTACTAAAATCCTTCATATGACCAATAACTGCAGTCACCCCCTCAAAAGTATACTTAACATCTTCCCAACTCTTTATCCTCGACTTAGCATGTTGCCAAACATACCTAGGATCAAGATAAATTTTATAATTCAATTTACAAATTCCCTGAACCTCCTCAGGACTCATCTCAATCGTTTTCAAAGCAGGCTGGTCCATAGCAAGTTTCTCATAATCAGTCTTATCAAATCTCAACCAACCCTCCCTAGTAGCCTCCTCATACAACGGAGTCCCAGGATAAGGCATCACAACCGTACTCTGATGAATATCAACAAGCCCTTTATGCATCAAATCCTTAGCCAAATTAAACGTCTTCATCGCATCACTCTTACTCTCCCAAGGATAACCTACCATCATCGTAATATGCACCGTCAACCCCGCATCCTTAGCATCCTTACAATGCTCATACACTTTCAAAACATCAGTCCCCTTATCCAACTTATCAATAGTCTTCTGACAACCACTCTCCAATCCATACTTCAACAACCTAAACCCAGCCTTCCTCATCAACTTATACATCTCCGCATCAACCCATCCAAACCTCATATTACAACTATACATCACCTTCTCATTATAACCACTCTCTATCATCAACTCACAAAACTTTCTCAACCAACTCCCTGGCGGTATAGTCCCCGCATCGTCAAATATCTCCTTAGCTCCAAACTCATCAACTAAATACTTAACCTCCTCAAAAGTATTCTCCGGCGTTCTCTGTTTATAAGAACCTTTAGGATACAACGCATGATCCCATACACAAAAAGTACACTTCCCCCAAGCACAATCCCTAGCACTCATTATATAAAACTGAGGCCTGCCCTTCAAATTAAACTCATTCTGATAATCCATGTACTTAGTCAACACTCTATCTGGAAACGGTGCATCATTAATATCTCTCCCACTATCTTGATAAAACTCAAACCGCCCATTCTCCACCACATCCCCCTTAGCATCCTTATACCAAATCCCCTCAGGAACTCTACCCTCATTACCTTTCTTCCTATCCTTCAACCAATCAACCAAGTCCATAAAAGCAAAATCATAATATCCTCCATTAATAACATAATCTACCTCGCTATTCTCCAAACTCTCCCTAGGCAAATAACTAACATGATCTCCACAAATAACGATCTCCATTCCAGGAAACTTAGCCTTAAGATGGTTAATCGCCTGCCAATGCTTCTTAACAACCGGAGCCTTCGTCTCAAATAAAAAAATCTCCGGCTTTTCCCTCTCAATCATCTCATCATATTCTCTCCAACTCATATCCTTAGCTATAGCATCACCCCAAATAACCTCATGCCCTTCTTTCTTAACCATCGTAGCCGCAGTACCCAAAACAACCGGATAAAGAAAAGTCGGCTTCTCAAAATATTGAAACTGTCTATTCTGACTTAACAAGGGAGTTCCAAGAGGACTCTGCATCGGAGGAAACCCAACTAACACTTTCATCATAATCTCACCATTTGTAAATCTAACAACTCCAATCAACTTAAAAGCTTTTCCGTGATTAGAATTATCACTACAGAAATCCTAAATAATCTTACTTTCCTTTTTCAACAATCGAAGAATAACATAACACAACACCCCAATCCCCCCAATAACCATATCCAAAAACGTATCCACACTACCACTCAACACTTCAACAATCTTCCCATCAACAACATTATAAGATCCCCTATAACTAGTCAGAAAAAATAAATCAAGAACATACTCATAAAACTCATAAGCAAATATAACAAACAAAGACAACAAAATCGAAACAACTAAAGGATTCCTAAACTTCATCTTCTTAGAGAAATAATAAGTTACAGAAGTCAACATCATCGCAGAAAAAAAATGAAAAAATTTATCCAAATACATCACCTCAGATTGCAAATATCCAAACAAAACCCCTCCAAAACCGACAAAAACCAAATATAAATAATGAGTCATAGTAAAATTAATTAAAAAAACTCTATCAATAATATAAAACATAAAAATAAGAACAAAGAAAAATAACAAACCATAAATCCCAATCTTCCCATTAAAAATAAACAAAATAAACCCAATTATCAACAACAAAAAAACAATAATCTCTCTTTTCTCAAATAATCCAATTCCCATTCAAATCACAACCCATCAAAATATCCTTTTAACATCCCAACCCCGTAACTAACATGTATACTAAGAAACACAAATGGCAAAACAAAAAATGCCAACAAATCTCCATGTCTCAAACTTTCATATAATGAAAACAACAAGGCCAATAAAACATAAGCCAAAAAAGGCAAAAACCAAAAAAAACTCAGACTACTAAACTCCAATCCAATCACACTTCCCGTTATCGAAGGATCATTAAGTACACTTCCAATCATCATCACTAAATAAACAACGAACAAACTAGGAATAAAAAAGAATGGCTTTTTCAAAGTTTCAAAAAAACTCTCCTTCCTAGGCCTAGCCAAACCATAATTAAAAATCTGTTTAACCAACGAACCAACCTCCGGCCTTCTCTGATGATGCACAATAATCTCTGGACTATAAGCAACTCTAAACCCTTCTTTCAAAGCATCCGATATAAATTTAGGATCCTCTCCAGGAAATAACTTCTCATCAAACCTCACTCTCTCAACAACCTTTTTTTTACAAATTAAATTCGCCGAAGTCAAATCATTCTCATCCGCATACAATTTTTCATCCATAACTCCATACCTCCCTGCCAGTTTCCAAGCCCCAAACTTACTACTCAATGCATAACCAGAAATCCTAGCAAACCCTCCATCCTCGCTAGGTGTCAATTGAGGCCCCCCGACAACATCAATCTCAGGATGCTCATCAAAAAACTCATCCACTTTCCTAAGATAATCAGCATCAATATGCGCATCATCATCCAAGAAAACAACTATCTCTCCATTAACTCTATCAATTCCCCGATTCCTATTCAAACTAGGATTCCTTCCCTGAGCAACAACTACATGATACTTATCATTGGGATAATCCAATTTCTTAATATCTCCAATAATCGGAGCTTGCCTTTCCGGAGCCAACGGCACAACTAACGTAAACCTCATTTTACCTTTTAAAAACTACAAAAAATTAGTTATAAAGATTTATGGCATAAAAGATATAACATTCCCATAAACAATAATTCAACGCTTCCTAAACAAATAACTCACTTGCATTTTTCTAGGAAGCTTTTTATGAAATCTCAGAATAAAACTAAATGGAGAATGAACTAATCTCAATCTAAAAACCGAAAAAAACATTCTTCCAGGAGTAAACTTTCCAACCTTACTTCCCGTCTTATCATGCCACTCAGTAGGGATAGACTTAATCTTAAATCCGAAATATCTTGCATAAAACAAAAGATCCACATCAAAACCCCATTCACTATTCCCTAACTTCTTATAAATTCTATCTATAAATTCTCTAGTAAACAACTTCGCCCCACATTGAGTATCTCTATAATTAAACAAAAACAAAGTTCTAACAACAAAATTAAAAACTCCACTTCTCAATCTCAAATAAAAATTTCTCTTTCCCACCAAACTCCTTTCATCCCATCTATCAGCAATTATTCCATCAAAATCTTTAATATTCCTAACCAATCCATAAAAAGCGTTACTAGGAGTAGCATTATCTGCATCAACAAATCCAATAA